>CAXMZV010000664.1:0-2752 GCA_964199985.1 Candidatus Ilumatobacter isfjordensis
GCTCCGCGATCTCTGCAATCTGCCGTTCGCAGTTGTCGACAACCAGCAGTGCACGAAGCGGCCTGAGATGCGTGAGCAACTGATCCAGCGGAGCAACCTCGGGCCGAGACGGCAGTCCGAGCGCCGCGAGGAATCTCTCGGGCATCGGAGCAGCGGGAGCGACGTACGCGAGGTCGACGAACCACACGCCGTCCGGAAACTCTGTGGCGCTGTCTGCTGCGACCCGAAGTGCAAGGCTCGTCTTCCCGATGCCGCCGAGGCCTCGAAGTGTGACCAGCCTCGCTCCCATGAGGAACTGAGCGACCTCACCGATCTCGTCCGCCCGGCCGAGGAAAGAGGACAACGGCTTCGGCAGATTGCCAGGCCGGACCGCAGGTTCGGCCGGCGCCGGATGGATGCCCGAGCCCGGCTCGGCGCCGTCGCCGACGGTCGGTCGTACGGACCGCGACCCATTGCTCCGTGAGTCACCCTGCAGGACTCGTTGCACGAGCGCGTCCAGTTCGCTCGACGGGGAGAGTCCGGACTGCTCGGCCAGCGAGGTACGGAACCCGTCGAGCACGCGCAACGCCTCGGTCGCTCGGCTGACGCGGGACAGCGCGTCCGCGAGGAGCAGGTGGGTCTGCTCGCGCAACGGCGCCGAGCCCGCCCGGCGCCAGAGATCTGGGATCGTCGACTCGGCTTGCCCGGTCTCGATCAGCGACGCGTCTCGATGGTCGTACGCAACGAGCTGCAGTTCCTTCAGCATCACCCGGTACGGCTCGAATACCCCCGTGGTCGCGACGTCCTCGATCGGCGTCCCACCGAAGCGGGCGATGCACGCCTCGAGCCGCTGCGCAGCGGCCGGGTCGGTATCGTCGAGGCCGCCCAGCGCGTCCTGCAGCTCGGCCACGTCGACGGCGGCCGCGTCGGACATCGCATATCCACCCGCCGAGGTTTCGATCACCTCGGCGCCGAGCCCGCCGCGGAGCCGGCTCACCGTGGTGTGCAGGTTCGCCGCTGGCTTCGTCGGTGGATGATCGCCCCAGACCGCATTCATGAGCGCTTCGATCGTGACCGTTGCGCCGCGGTCGAGCGCCAGTCGGGCGAGCACCGACCGGCCCGTGACCCCGCGCACTGCCACCTCATCGTCGCAGCGCCAGGCCCGAACGGGGCCGAGCAACTGAACCTGCACGAGCGGAGTCCCCACACACCACCTTGCCACACCGGCCACCTCGCCTTGCCCGGAGTTGTGAACCCGGCAAGCGAGGGGCAAGGCCGGTGCGCGCATGGTGAGGGCCACAACTCCGCGAATCGACGCTGGGTGGATGAGACAAGGAGCACAACAATGCGACGAGTAACGATGACAGCCGTGCTGGCGAGCACACTGCTACTGGCGGGGTCACTGTCGGCGACAGCGGCGGGCCCCGAGCGGGCCGACGTGATGGATCAGGGCGGTGCAACCGTGTACGCCCCCGACGGGGCGCGGCTGGTGCGCCAGGCCAACGGCATCGCTGTGTCCGTGACGATGCCGACACCGGAGTCGGGCGAGTATTTGTACCCTGCCGGCACCGAGCCGGGGCATCCGGAGGTGTTCACCTTGTGGATGTTCGTGTTCAACTACCCCGAGCATTGCGCTGGTCCGTGCGGCCCCGACGACATGATGAACCCGGACGTTGAGTTCGGCGTCTACAACCCCGCCGGACACGGTGCCGCTGGCTCGTCGTTGACGCTGGCGGGTCGGGCTGGGGTGGGCGATCCCGCCGGTGCCCCACCGGGGATCGTGCCGCACGACCTGTCGAACCCGGCCGGCGCCGAGGTGCATCTGGCGGTGACCTCTCACGGCCAGCTCGACCCAGCGACCTTGCCGGGCGAGTTCCGTCGCCCAACCGGCTCGGGAGCCTGCGGATGTTGGTGGGTCGCGATCTTCGACTGACCGGACCCCAGTGTGCCGGCCGGGCTGCACCAATCCCGGCCGGCACCGGCCCCAAGAAATCATCCGACGACCGTCACGAACAGACACAACAAGGAGCAACGAAGTGGGTTCATCACAAGTTCAAGGCGCACTGTGGGGCGTCGAGGCTCGGGTGTGGTCCGAGACACTCGGTTAAGTGGATACCCCTGATGCGGGTAATCGGGTGCTCGATATTGCCGGCGTCGAGTTGGTCGACGTCTCGGGTGCTGCCGTCAGGTCGGGTCGGGGTTCTTACATACGGCGCCGCATCGCGATGTGAGGGCGCACCTCCGAACGGTTACTCTCAAGGTTGCTCTCAAATGGGCTGTTCAGGACGCCAGCAACTCTCTGACCTGGTACTTCTTGAGATGCAGCGGATTCCCGTCCATCTCCGCCACTCGCTTCCTGGCCACGGGCCGTTTCTCGCATCGAGATTCGCCCCGTGGTCACGGAATTTCAATTCGTGGCGACGAGATCGGTGTGCGCGAGATCCGTGTCGACGTGGGGGCCTACAGGAGGAAGACGTCCTGCAGGTCGTCGAAGATCGTCGCCCGCCACCGCGCCAACGGACTCTGGCCATCCAGGAGCTCGCGGGTCGCTTCGAGTACGCGATCGAGTGGCATCACATGACAGTACGGATCGTGTGGGGAACGCTCGCCGCATCCGTCTGCTGCGTCAACTGGTGGTTGCCACGCAACCATTTGGCGGTGAGCCCCATCCAGCAGTGAGCGCACGGCGACGTTGCCCATTCGACTGCCCAGCAGTCGATCAAATGCGCTTGGACGGCCGCCGCGAACGACGTGTCCGAGCACGGTGACACGA
>CAXMZV010000665.1:0-2750 GCA_964199985.1 Candidatus Ilumatobacter isfjordensis
TTCCTCGACGAGACAGTGGCGGGCATGAGTGCTGACGAGCGTGAGGAGACCGGCGATCTCTTGCAGAGAATCAAGGGACCGGACGATCGTCGTCATCGAACACGACATGGACTTCATGCGCAGCTACGCCGACTTCGTGACGGTGATGCACACCGGAAAAGTGCTTGCCGAAGGAACGGTGGCCAAGGTCCAGGCCGATCAACGGGTACAAGAGGTGTACCTCGGAAGAGCGACGGAAGCGGCTACCCATGAGTGAACCAATGCTCGAACTTGTCGGCGTCACGGCCGGCTATGGGAGGTCGATGGTCCTGTTCGACGTCGATCTCTCGGTTCCCAAGGGAGCGGCCGCAGCCGTCCTCGGACACAACGGGGCAGGCAAGACGACACTCCTTCGCGTCGCCGTCGGCCTGCTTCCGGTCAAGTCGGGGATCGTGCTGCTCGATGGAGAAGACGTCACCAAGATGCGTCCGAACCGCAGAGTGAGCAGAGGGCTCGGGTACGTCCCGCAGGGCCAGCTCTGTTTCCCCCAGATGACCACGATGGAGAATCTCCAGCTGGTCTCCGCCGTGAAGTCTGAGATCGACGAAGTTCTCGACACGTTCCCGGCGCTCAGCGACTTGCTCAGCCGACCGGCAGGCCTGCTGTCGGGCGGCCAACGTCAACAGCTCTCCATCGCTCGGACCCTGCTCGGCCAGCCGCGGCTGTTGATTCTCGACGAACCCACCGAAGGTATCCAGCCGAACGTCGTCGCCGAGATCGAAGACGTGATCGTGGCACTCACCGCACGTGGCGACCTGACCTTGGTGTTGGTCGAACAACACGTCGGGTTCGCGCTGCGCTCGACCGACCGGTACTTCACACTCGAGTCGGGTCGCATCACGAACACCGGTGAGGGCGGCGAGCATTCGCTCGACGCTGTACGACACGCAATGGCGGTCTGATCATCATGCGACTCTCACCTCATGAACAGGATCGACTGATCCTTCACGCAGCGGCCGGTGTCGCCCGGGCCCGGCGCGATCGTGGACTCCTCCTCAACTATCCCGAAGCGTTTGCCGTGCTCACCTCGTGGGTGCTGGAATCGGCCCGCGACGGCGACCGGGTCGCCGATCTGATGGAGGATGGCCGACACGTATTGACGCGTGACGACGTGATGGAAGGTGTCCCCGAGATGCTGCCCGACGTCCAGATCGAAGCGACCTTCCCCGACGGAACCAAGCTGGTCACGTTGCACGATCCGATCAGCGGTGGCGGTGCGGCGAGCACCCGGCAGCCGATGATCCCCGGCCAGGTCACCGGGCCCGACGAGCCGATCGAGATCAACGCTGGCCGACCGGTGAGCACGTTGCGTGTGGAGAACGGGGGTGACCGGCCCATCCAGGTCGGTTCGCACTACCACTTCGCCGAGGCGAACCCGGCGCTCGTGTTCGATCGCGAAGCAGCTCACGGTCTCCGTCTCGACGTCCCGGCTGGCACCGCTGTGCGGTTCGAGCCGGGCATCGCCATGGACATCGACCTCGTCCCATTCGTCGGGGCTCGTGTGATTCCCGGTCTTCGTGGTGCAGTCGGCGGCCCACTCGATGCGCCACCCGACTCGTCGGCGCATGCCACAGGAGCAACCTCATGAGCTTCATCGAACGTGATCGCTATCGGGCGCTGTATGGGCCGACCGCAGGCGACCGGGTCCGCCTGGCCGACACCGATCTGTGGATCGAAGTCACCGACGACCTCTGCGCTGGTGGCGACGAGGTCGTATTCGGTGGCGGAAAGGTCATTCGCGAATCGATGGGCCAGTCGACGCGGTCCCGCGCCGAAGGTGCACCGGATCTCGTGATCACCGGCGCGATCATCCTCGATCACTGGGGCATCGTGAAGGCCGACATCGGTGTACGCGACGGCCGGATCGTCGGTATCGGCAAGGCCGGCAACCCCGACACGATGGAAGACATCGACCCAGCCTTGGTGATCGGCCCGTCGACCGAAATCCTGTCGGGCAATGGTCGCATCGTCACCGCTGGCGCCATCGACTGCCACGTCCACCTCATTTGCCCGCAGCTTCTCGACGAAGCGCTCGGCGCCGGGATCACGACGATTGTCGGAGGCGGGACGGGCCCAGCGGAGGGGACGAAGGCCACGACCGTGACCGGGGCGTGGCATCTCGAGCGCATGCTCGAAGCGCTCGACCACTGGCCGATGAACGTCGCTCTGCTTGGCCAGGGCAACACCGTCAACGAATCGTCGTTGTGGGAGCAACTGCGGGCGGGCGCGGCAGGGTTCAAGCTCCACGAAGATTGGGGCACGACGCCCGCAGTGATCGACACCGCTCTGCGCGTCGCCGACGCGTCGGGTGTGCAGGTCGCGATCCACACCGACACCCTCAACGAGGCCGGATATGTGGATAGCACCTTGGCCGCCATCGCCGGGCGATCGATCCACACGTTCCACACCGAGGGTGCCGGCGGTGGCCACGCCCCCGACATCATGACGGTGGCGTCACACTCGAACGTCCTCCCGTCGTCGACCAACCCGACCCGGCCCCACACGGTCAACACCGTCGACGAGCACCTCGACATGCTGATGGTCTGTCACCATCTGAACCCTGCCGTACCCGAAGACCTGGCTTTCGCCGACAGCCGGATCCGTCCCTCGACCATCGCTGCTGAAGACATCCTCCACGACCTCGGTGCGATCTCGATGATCGGGTCCGACTCGCAAGCCATGGGCCGTATCGGCGAAGTCGTCCTGCGAAC
>CAXMZV010000666.1:0-2743 GCA_964199985.1 Candidatus Ilumatobacter isfjordensis
TGGGGCGACGGATCCCTCGGTTGTCGCGGGTGCGTCGGCGCTACTGCACGCAGCGAATACAGTGGTGGCGACGACGAGGGACGTGATGATGTGGCGCGATCGCATTGGGGGCGCCGAGACGGTTCGAGGACAAGCGGATCAATCCCGCCCGAGCTGGGTGCTGAAGGCTAACGCTGGGAACGGTTCGTCGTCCGGTCGGCAATCAGCGTTGTGATGCGTGCCACTTCAGCAGAACGCGTTCCGCAACCGAGATCAGGATGAGTCCGCTGATGCCCAGTGCGGCGGTGCAGAACACGGTCGTCCAGACCACCTCGGCTGCCGTCAGAGGCCGCAGTTCGGCTCGCGAACCAATGGCGCCGAGGCCCGTGGTGCGCAAGCTCCGGCTTTCGGCGAAGTACGTCGCAGCGAGGGACATGCCGACAGCGAAGCGGGCGGTGGTGAAGATCGAGGGCAGTGCTGCCGGAAGGCGTAGATGCCACAGGACTTCCCACGGCCGGGCATCAACGCTGGCGAGCAACTCGCGTGCCGAGGGGTCCGCAGACTTCATGCCGCCAATCACCCCAAACGTCAGGATCGGGAACGCCGTGAACGCTGCCAGGAAGATGATCGGACTCACGCCGAGCCCGAGCCACACCTTGACCGACCCGAAGTACGCAACCCAGGGGGTGACAAGGACCAGCACCAAGATGGGCTGTACGGCTTCTTCGGCGAAACGAGACGCTGTGAGCGCCGCGCCGAGCAGCGTTGCCAACAGCATCGAAATCGTCAGTCCGATCACCATGTGGCGAGCGGTGATGAGGGTGTTGTCCCAATAAAAACCCGGAGCATCGAACAACTGACGCAGGATCTTGGACGGAGCGAGCAAGATGAAACGCTTGACGTCGAAGATACGGACGAATGCCTCCCAGACGACCAGGAAGGTGACGATGCCGACGATTGGGGCGCTCAGGCGCTTCAGGGCGTTCACAACTCGCTCCCCGCGTGTAGCGAGCGTCGGAGCTGTGCAGCGATCTCGAAGAATTCGGTGCTGTCTTCGACATCTGGATGCCGCGGCCGAGCGAGGTCGATTTTGATCTGTTCGACGATCCGTCCGGGGCGTGGTGACATCACGACAACTCGGTCGGACAGGAACGCAGCTTCAGCAATGGAGTGGGTGACGAAGACCACGGTCGTGCCGTCTGGTTCGGTGAGCCGTCCGAGGAGGTGGCGCATCTCGGTCCGAGTGATCTCGTCGAGCGCAGCGAAGGGCTCGTCCATCAAGAGCAGGGGAGCGTCAAGCGCAAAGGCGCGCGCCAGCCCGACGCGCTGCTGCATGCCGCCAGACAGTTCATGCGGGTACGCATCAGCAAAGTCCGCAAGACCGACCTCGTTGAGGAGTTCGTCGACTGTCACCGATGGAGAGGCTGGCGACGCGCCGCGATTGATGTCGAGAAGCAGGCGGGCGTTGGCCCGGACCGAACGCCAGGGGAGCAGTGCCGGGGACTGTGGAATGAATCCAACTTGCTTGCGCTTCCGAGCCGATTGGGGGGTGTCGCCGCTGATCGAGATGGAGCCGGTGGTTGGCGTCTCGAGGCCCGCGATCATTCTGAGGAGTGTGGTCTTGCCGCAGCCCGACGGACCCAGCAACGTGATGATCTCGCCGGGTTGCACGTCGAGGTCGATCGAGCCGAGTGCCTCGACGCCGATGGTACCGCGTCGTCGGGACGTGCCGCCTCCGGGAAACGTCTTGGAGACGTCGGAGATCACGAGACTGGCGGGCACCCGCCGAGCGTATCTTCCAGGGCCGGGTGGCTCCGTGGCGAGTCGCTCCAGCTTGCCTGGGTTGCATGACGGATCGGGGGCCGTAGCATTGCGTGGTCCGTTCAGGCTCCGGCGTGGGCGCGATGCAGGTGTCCCCGATCCCGGGGCGGTTGCGACCTCCAACGAACACGGAAGGCAGATCTCCATGCCCAACAAGGCTGAGACCATTGGCAAGAACAAGATTCACGACAGCGACACCGGGTCGCCCGAGGTGCAGATCGCGCTCATGACCGAGCGCATCACCCATCTCACCGAGCACCTCAAGATGCACAAGAAGGACCACCACAGCCGTCGTGGTCTCCTCATGATCGTCGGCAAGCGCCGTCGCATGCTCGACTATGTCAAGGGCATCGACGTCGAGCGCTACCGCAAGATCGTTGCGGATCTGGGCCTGCGCCGCTAATTCGCTGAGAATCGAAGTGAAACGGCTGCTCGCCTCGGCGGGTGGCCGTTTTGCGTTTTCGGGGTCCGCGTGTTGTTGCGGCCACTCTGGGTACACTTGCCCCTGACCGGATCGTCCGGTCGACGGAGTTCTGGCGCTTGTTGCCGGTCGATCACTCCGAGGTGTCGTGCGGAGTCTCTGATTTCAAGCCGTCGATCTCGGGTCCGACCTGGGAACCGGCTCCTCCTCCGATCAGAAGCCACGCGGCAGGGTGTCGCGTGATCGAAAGGAGCCCTTGTGGCTGAAGCAATTACCGTGTCCGGTCCGATTTCCGGAACCGACAAGACACTCACCTTGGAAACGGGCAGGTTTGCCCCCAATTCGATGGGTGCCGTTGTGGCATCAATCGGTGCAACACAAGTACTGACCACTGCCAACGCCGCGAAGAACGTGCGCGAAGGCATGGACTTCTTCCCGCTCACGGTCTACGTCGAAGAGCGTGCCTACGCCGCCGGCAAGATCCCGGGTTCGTTCTTCCGCCGTGAAGGCCGCCCGACCGAG
>CAXMZV010000667.1:0-2726 GCA_964199985.1 Candidatus Ilumatobacter isfjordensis
ACGAGCCGGTTGGCCGTGTCGAGGAGGCCGACCGAGAAGTCGCGGTCGGCACCGCTCAACAGACTGGTCAGACCGCTGCGGCCGAATCCGAAGACGGTCATCGTGCTATCGAGCGTGCGGTAAGAGTCTGTCTCAGTACCGGGAGTGTGATGGATCGCGAAGAGCGAACGGTCGGCGATCGGATCGCCGAATTGAATCCACTCGGGATCAGCAATGTCGCCGGTAAAGGCAGTATCCAGAGTTGCCGTACTGCCAGAACTGTCGGCCCAGAAATCAGAAGTTTCGTCGACGGCACCGCCCGGTGTTCCTTCGTACAGGAACCAGTAGGGACTATTTGCCGCCAGCACTGTCGCTTGAGCGTGTGAGGGGTAGAGATCCCACTGCATTTCCCAGAGTCCGTCAGGGCTGAGAGTGGTGAGGCGGACGTGGACTGGGCCGTCGATGTCGACGGTGGTTGTGTGTCCGGTCGATCCAGGGTGGAAGAAGCCGGCAGGAAATACCAGGTTCGGGATGCCGCGGAACTCGCCGCTGGAGCCCATCTGGGTACTCCAGTTGATCCAGTCGGCCCCGGCGGGATCTAGCAGGCTGGAGAATCCGCCCGCTTGGTCCTGATACCACCATTCGCCCGTTGGCGTGTCGATCGAAATGGCCGGTTCTCCTTCGTCGAAGAGGCCTGTGCTGACAACGACCTGGTCAGTAACGTCGGCGCCGCTGGCCGCCGAACCGAGCGCGTCGAAATACACGAGGTAGCTGCGCGTCTGCGCGAGCGTCGTTGGCGCCACCACCTCCAGCACGAGTTCGCCGACGGCGGCATTGATCGGATCGAACGCTGGCCCCGGATCGAATTGGAACGACGTTGCGGCGCTGGCGATGACACCGCTGAAGTCGACTTCGTGGACCAGCAGCGTCGTCGGATCAAAACTGAGGCCAGACACGCCAGCAGCGACGAAGGCGGCGGTGAAATCGACCGCCACCGGCACGTAGAGCGCAGATCCATCGGCCGTCGGTGTGATCTCGACCGGTAGTCGATAGCCATGGTTCGCGGCGCCCCACGGTCCGTCGAGTGGCGCAGCCTGCGCCGGTGCTGTCGGCAAAATGACCGGTGCCACCTGCCCGAGAGCCAAGACCATGGCTATGGCTGCCGCCTTCTTCGATACACCCAAAAATCGCCCCGTCCGCACAACAAACCCCTTCCGCCCGCACAGTCCTATCACGAACTCGCGGATGGTGCTCGAACTTCACTGAGTGCGTTCGTCGCAGCACAGGTTTCGGGTGCCTGCACCTGACAGGCCCTGGGTCGCCGACCTGGCCGACGTCAAACGCACTGTCTCGGGTTCACCATCGAGCTGTACTCGCGAAGGGTCGTCGGCTGGCAACCATCGCAACCGGCACGGCCAGATCACCAGCGACGCCAGCCCTTGCAGCACCAGGAGGTTTGTCAGATGCGACTCATTCCGCTCAGAATCGGCCAGCTCGCGATGCACATGGGGCGAGTGACTGGCACAGATGCCACCGAGGTGTTCCCGGTGGTTTCGTGGTTGTTCGACCACCCTGGCGGTCTCGTGCTCTTTGACACCGGTATGCATATCGATCTGCAAACCAGCAACGATCATCCGTGCCTGTCTCGATCGCGATCTCTCGGGGCGTGGCCCGAGCTTCGACGCGGGGCTTCCAGCGCGTACCGGTGAAGGGATCGCTGCTGAGCTTGGTGTCTCGCCGAAAACTGTTTACCGATATCTGCAGCTCGGGGGAGTACTTGCGACCCCACACCACCGAGCAGCTGGAGGCTCCTAGTCGGGTTGTTGACGGGAGCTACCCCATTGCGGAGCCTGACGTCGACGGGCTCGGAGCGAAGATGCGACAACCGTCCGTGGCTCGGCCCCTTGGAGTCAAATCCGACCGTTGGCGGAGCCTCGGGCGCTGATGCTGTCCTTGGGCGGGCCGACCGGCGCCAGTTCGCTGAAGAACTGATCGGCATGACGACCGACTTGCTCTACCAGTGCGGCGTTGAAGCCGAACCCGATCGCCACGCCGATGCCGAGTGGCAGCAATCTCCCGACCGCGATAGCACCTCGCTTCGTGCCGTACTTGGTGATGATCGTTCGCCCGATCGCATGGTTGATTGCCCGGAGCGACGAGTTGGGAATCGCCTTCGTCACTCGGGCACCAGTCCCCTTGGCGATCTCAGTTGCGAGCTTGGTGAAGGTGGCCGCCGCTGCATCTCCGTAGGCGAGGATTGCAAGAATCCACGCTCGCCGTTCTTCGACCGACGACTCGTCGTAGCCGTGCAGCGCGGCAATCGTAAGCACCATGTCCGTAAGTCGAATCGTGGACCACCCGATCTCTGCGATCCCGGCGGCGACACCAGGAGCGACGCTGCCAGGCAGCGCAGCGACTCCGCCCGCAGCGCCCCCGGCTACTCCCAACTCGGTCCGGAATGACCGACGCACATGCCGGATGCTTTCTTCGAGGTTGTAGCCGGTCAGGCTCAACGCCCGACGTTGAGCGGGCTCCCACCGCGTCATCACGCCCTGGTCAACCGCGACAAGCACAAGCTCACCGGGCCGACTCAGCAGCGTCTGCAAGCCAGCACCTGGCTTTGAGCGGGAGCCTTCTTCGATCACGTCGTCAGCTTGGCACGTAGCAGCGGGCGGGTCGGATTTTCATGGCCCATCAAGAGCGATTCGACGGGCTAGCTCTAAGCGGGTCAGCCAAACAACTGTACG
>CAXMZV010000668.1:0-2723 GCA_964199985.1 Candidatus Ilumatobacter isfjordensis
AACTTTGCCCGTTGCCAAACCCGCTTCGGCAAAGATCCGCTCGAACGTTTCGGCATCGGGGACGGACCGTGAGAAGTCAAGAATGATCTGGCTCAGCTCGGCGTAGTGCTCGATGCGAGTTGCGACCGTGCCGAATCGATCATCGTCGGCGAGGTCTTCGCAGCCCATTGCTGCCAGGAATAGGTCGAAGGTGCCCCGCTCGGCGGGGTGACCGCTCACGATGTAGCGCTCGCCGCTTCCGATCTCCATCACGATGTAATCGCCCGGACGGAAGCTGCGGATGGCGTTGGGGTCGACCTCGTCGGGCCACATTGCATCATGCAGATGTTCGTTGACGTAGAGCATCGTCTCCGCCATCGACACGTCGAGCGTCTGGCCGGCCCCGGTGTGCTCGCGTTGATACAGCGCAGCCAGAATCGCCGCTGCTGTCTCCATGCCCGTGTACACGTCGGCGTGACTGTGGGGATCCTTGGCATAGTCGCCACCCCGGGCATTGCCCTGCGATGCGACGATTCCGGCCTCGGCTTCGACGACCGGGGCGAAGGCGCGGCGGTGGACCCATGGTCCGGTCTGGCCGTAACCCGACAGTGACGCGTAGATCAGCCGCGGGTTGCGCGCCCGGACCACCTCGGCACTGAGGCCAAGTCGTTCCATCACGCCGGGGCGATAGTTCTCGACGAGGACGTCGGCATGTTCGACGAGCTCGAGCACGATGGCGATGCCGTCGGGCGTGGCGAGATCGATGCTGACGTTCCGCTTGCCAGCGTTCTGTTGCACGAAGTAGCTCGACAGCCCGTTGCGTCGGGGTGACGAGAACCGGGTGAGGTCACCCGCTGGTGGTTCGATCTTGATGACGTCTGCGCCCATGTCGTGCAACATGCGCGTGCAGTGCGGTCCCGACAGGACGCGAGTGAAATCGAGGACACGGATGCCGTGCAGCGGTGACGCCATCTGTCCATGGTTGCCGATGACGAGCCGGTCTGGCGACTCCCGTCGACTCGCCGTCAGGCGATGGCGGCTCGGACGTCGGCCAGCAGTTCGATACTTCGGAGCGCCGTCGGCTGATCAACGGTGATGGTGCGGGCAACGATGTCGTCGACGTCGACTGATTCGAATGAGGCCATTCGCTCGGCGACGTGCTCGACACCTCCGGCGATGATCTGGCTGTCCATGCCGCGGTAGCCACGTTCGATGATCGAGCGAGCCAGACGAACCGTCGCATCGTGGTCGTCTCCGACGAGGATGTCGCGTCGCAGTGCGACTCGTGGTGTGCGCCCGTATCGCTCACATGCTGATCGATAGTTGTCGGCTGCGGCTGCGAGTGCGTCTTCGTCGAGGCCGGGGGAGGTGTACCAGGCGTCTCCCTCGCGTGCTGCTCGATCGATCGCGGCGGGTGCGCCGCCCGAACCGATCCACCATTCGACGGGCTGTGATGGTCGGGGGCTGATCGATGCGTCGTGGATTTCGAGCTCGGGCGACGTGACGGTCTCGCCCGCGAACAGCGCCTTCATGGCCGTGATCGAGGCGTCGGTGACTCGACCGCGAGTCGACAGATCTGCACCGAGTGCGTCGAACTGCCCGGCGCCGGACCCGATGCCGGTCTGCACGATGAACGGTGCGTCGCTCATCGCCGCCAACGTGCCGATCTGCTCCGCAGCGATTACCGGGTTCCAGAGGGGCAGGAGCAGGAGGAGGCCGATCGGCTTGTCTGCCGGCCAATCCGCCATCAGCCGACCAATCGCGGGGACGTTCTGGACGTAAGAGAACGATCCGGTTGCGTGCTGATCGCCGAGGCTGAGATGGTCGAGTCCTGCCTGCGCCGCGACACGACCACGCTCGAGGAGCGAGCGGACTGCTGCGGCTCCGTCGAGTCCTGGATATCCGCTCGTGATGCTCATCCCCAGACGCATGTCGTCATCTTCGCAGGCATCGGTGAGTCCGCCGACCTCGTGACGGCGGTTGGAAGCGGCAACACTCAGGAGGTGACCACTTCCACTGCACTTGCTGGCCAGACCGCGCTTGTCACCGGAGGAGGTTCGGGCATCGGCCTCGGTTGTGCTCGCGCTTTGCTGGCTGACGGTGCGGCCGTGGTGCTCGCTGCGCGGAACACTGATCGGCTGGAGGAGTCGGCGGCTCAGCTCCGGAGCGACTTTGCTGATTCCCGCATCGTCACCGTCGGCTGTGACGTGACTGACGAGGACAACGTCGCAGCGGCATGTGCCCAAGCCGGCGATGAGGGCGGCTTCTCGATCGTCGTCGCCAATGCTGGATACGGCGGCGCCAGCCCATTCCATCTCACCTCGCTCGACGAGTGGAACGGCATCATCGGCACCAACCTCACCGGCGCCTTCCTGACGATGAAGCACGCCGTGCCCCACCTCGTGGGCAACGGCGGCGGGTCGATCGTCGCGGTCTCATCGATCGCCGGCGTGTCGACGCACCGGTTCATGACGCCGTACACCGTGTCGAAGGCTGGCCTCGAAATGCTCGTCAAGCAGGTCGCCGACGAACTCGGTCCGAGTGGGGTTCGGGCCAACGCCGTCCGACCCGGCCTGGTGCCGACCGATGCAACGGGGGCGCTGATGTCCGTCCCCGATATTCACGACGACTATGTCGCGCAGATGCCGCTCGGGCGTGTCGGCGAGACCGGTGACATCGCTGCGCTCGTGCGCTTCCTCGCTGGCCCCGAGAGCAGCTGGATCACCGGCACCTGCATCTCCGCC
>CAXMZV010000669.1:0-2715 GCA_964199985.1 Candidatus Ilumatobacter isfjordensis
GGACTGGGGCGACCGACAGACACTCGATGAATTCCGGGCCCGCGTCCTCGCTCGCCTGGTCCTGGTACCTCGTGACGATCCGCAGTTCCGCCGCAACCGTGAGCGCATCGTTCGTGATGCCGAGCGCGAATTGATCTCGATCGAGTGGGATCTCGGTCGCCCCGAAGACGCTTGATCTTCGTCGACCAGTGAAAAGCCCCGAGATCGACGAACGGTTCCTCAACCGCGAGCTCAGTTGGCTCGCGTTCAACGAGCGAGTGCTCCAGCTCGCGTCTGAGCCGGGGATCCCGCTCCTCGAACGCGCGAAGTTCTGCGCGATCGCGTCGACCAACCTCGACGAGTTTTTCCAAGTGCGCGTGGCGGCGCTCAAAGACCAACTGATTGCCGGCATCGACCAGCCGACCTGGGACGGTCGCACGCCTGCCCAGCAGCTTGCCGCGATCGCGGTCTGGGTGCCGGAGATGATCGAGCGGCTCGACGTCGCGTTTACCGACCGCTTGGTGCCCGAACTCCGAGCTGCCGGTGTTGAGATCATTCGTTGGGACGACACGACCGCCGACGAGCGCGTCGAGCTCGATGATTTCTACGAGGATCGGATGTTCCCGGTCCTCACGCCGCTGGCCGTCGATCCAGGCCACCCGTTCCCATACATCTCTGACCTTGCGCTGTCGCTCGCCGTCAACGTGGCCGACCCCGAGACCGGCGACCGCCGATTTGCTCGGCTCAAGGTGCCCGAGATCTTCCCACGACTCCTCGAGTGTTCACCCGGGCGATTCGTGCCCGCCGAACAAGTCATCGGCGCGAAGCTCGACCGGCTCTTCGTCGGGATGGTTGTCGAGAATTGGGCCGCGTTCCGGGTCAGCCGTAATGGTGACCTCACGGTGGAAGACGAAGAGGCTGACGATCTGCTCGAGGCTGTCGAGATGGAGTTGCGCCGACGTCGGTTCAACCAGGCGGTGCGGCTCGAGGTCGCGTCGGACATCGGCGACGAGATTCTCGATCTCCTCGTCCGCGAGCTCGACCTGTCGCGCGAGGACGTCACGCTGCATCGCTCGCCGCTCGACCTGAGCTGCCTGTTCCAGCTGATGGCACTCGACCGTCCCGACTTGAAAGACACACCGTGGCCACCCGTCACCGCGGGTCGGATCGCCGCAGCCGACGAGGGTGACCGGCCGATCTTCGACGTCGTCCGCCACCGCGCCGCCATGCTCCACCACCCGTATGAGAGCTTCTCGAGCAGCGTTGAGGAGTTCATCTCTCAGGCCGCCGATGACCCCAAGGTGCAGTCGATCAAGATGACGCTGTATCGGGCGGGCGGCGACAGCGCGATCATCCGGAGCCTGATGAAGGCTGCCGACCGCGGCAAGCAGGTCGCCGTGCTCGTCGAGATCAAGGCGCGCTTCGATGAAGCGACCAACGTGCAGTGGGCCAAACAGCTCGAACGCGCCGGCGTTCACGTGGTGTATGGCATGGTCGGCTTGAAGACACACAGCAAGGTTGTGCTCGTCGTTCGCGACGACGGTGATCAACTGCGTCGCTACGTCCACATCGGCACGGGCAACTACAACAGCAAGACCGCACGCATCTACGAAGACATCGGAGTCATCACGTGTGACCCCGACATCGGCGCTGATGCAGCGCAGCTGTTCAACCACCTCACCGGCTACAGCCGCGCACACGACTACTCGACATTGCTCGTTGCGCCGCGTGACCTCCGCCGCCAACTGCTCGACCTGATCGAGCACGAAGCCAGCTTCGGCGCCGAGGGTGAGATCGTCATGAAGTGCAACTCGATTGCCGACGAGGAGATGGTCGAGGCGCTGTATGCCGCGAGCGAAGCTGGCGTCCGCATCGATCTCCTCGTGCGTGGCATCTGCTGTCTGCGTGCGGGGGTGCCCGGCATGAGCGAGAACATTCGCGTCCGCAGCATCCTCGGGCGCTACCTCGAGCACAGTCGCATCTACCGCTTCAAGAACGGCAACGTTGTCGTGAACGGGCGACTGCCCGGCGCGCACAGCGACGAGATCCACCTCATCGGGTCCGCCGACCTGATGCCGCGCAACCTCAACCGGCGAGTTGAGGTGTTGGTACCGATCGAACACGTTCGCCACCGGGCGTGGCTCGATCAGGCACTCCTTTTTCAACTCGCCGATGACATTGTCTGCTGGGAACTCCAGCCCGATGACACATGGCATCGGAAGGGTCCGATCGACGTCTTCGAGCCGCATCCGCAAGAGCGGATGTATCGCTGGGCGTTCGACCAGCAGACGCCACCGCGCAGCTGATCACGGCGGCTCAGTGTCTGCCGGGCTGGCCGGACGAGCAGTTGCTCAACCCAAGGTTCTGTGACGCTGTTCACGCTCAGATCGCCTGAATCCGTCGTGTTGGTGCGCGCGTCGAAAACCGTTCACCTTCCGTTCACCTGAGGCCGCGGTTCGATTCACCTGGGGTCCGTAACTTGCGTCTTGCTGGCTGTCGCCTCTGGCAGCAGCGTGAACAAGTTCCCCCATCCCCCCAACACTTTCCCCCAACTGGAGTGAGAAAAACGTGAACTGTCCCAAGCGCCGGCACCCCCAACAACTCCTGGCTGGAGCACTTGTACTGACACTCGTGGCCGCAGCGTGCGGTAGCGACGACGACACCGCAGACGAGCCGGCCGAGGAGTCGACGGCTGAGCCAGCTGATGGAACGGCTGGCGTCAGTGGCACGCTTGTC
>CAXMZV010000670.1:0-2699 GCA_964199985.1 Candidatus Ilumatobacter isfjordensis
AGTCCTTGTCTAATTACATTGCCGTGTATCAAATAAAAAGAAGAACTGTTTACCATAAAAAACAATGCCAAGAAAGCCCAAGCCCTATTCTCCGGTTGCCGCGCTGGTTGAGCCGGTGACGGGCTTCGGGGCCTGATGATGCTTCGACGGGGCGGTCGAGTTGTAGCTCGCGTCGTGGTGCTTCGACTTGAACCGGTCGATGCTGCCGGACTGGCCAATGATCATCGCAGCAGTGATCTCTCGAGAACTGTCCGGTGGGCGACCGTCTACGGAGACCTCCGGCAAACACGTCCGACCCGTGTTGAACAGGACAACTCGCGACCACTTGAATCCGCCGTCCCCTACTGAGCCGATGAAGTGGTCGAAGGACGGCCCGATCCGACATGGCGTCCCAGGGCACCCATATCGCCAGCTGATGCGACGCACACGACCCGATCATCGTGCCGGCTACGAGCGGATAGTCGGAACTCGATGAGCATCAATGTCGATCAGCGATTGACCGGCAGTTCAAGCGGGGTCGGCGCCTACAGCCGGGTGCGTCCAGGCTCAGGATGCTGAGACACAACACCGTTGTTCGCTCCATCGAAACTTTGAGACGCAGCCGGTCAATCCAACCAGAGCGAGTCGATGATCTCGAACGCCTGGGTGAGTAGCGGGTCGCCGAAGGCCTTCGTCTGGACGAGCACGAAGACCGACGGCTCGCCTGGACTCGCCTCGACGAGGAAGTTCTCGGATCGAGCCCAGATCGATGGGTCGAACTCGTCCACGCCGTCGAGGAGCGGCAGGCAGCCGCTCTGCGCGATGCATTCGAGATCGGCGATGCCCTCGCCGGTCACCGTGAGGTCCTGTCGTCGCAGCGACTGGTCGGATCCGGTGAACTGTGCCACTGAGACCTGCATATCGCCGTCCTCGACAGCGCCGTCGATCACATCGGCGACCGCAGTCGGCTCCGCTTCGAATACGGAGACTCGAGCCCTGAGATCACCGCCGTCCGACACCGAATCCATCACCAGCAGTCCAGGGCGGAGTGCGACGAGTTGCAGTCCATCGGCACCGCCGAACGCGACCCCATTGCGAATGTCATCGGTTCGATACGTCGCGTCGTCCAGCACGATCGGCAGCGAGTCCGTGGTGAGCAGCCGAGTCGGGTCCTCGACGGCGGGAAGCGTGGCCGGCGCCCTCGGCACGGACGGGTCGGTCGCGTCTGACGTGGTCGATACGTCGCGGAAGTTCGCCACCGCGGCGAGCGTCAGCACGATCAGATACGCCGCAGCGGCGGCAGCGACAGGCGTTCCTTCGAGTCAGCAGTTCCGGTGTCCGCAACGATCGCGTCGAACTCGGCGAACATCGCTGCGCGGGCGCGGTCCCGATGCTGCGGCTGCTGCGTCAGATCGTCGCTGACGCGTCGAAGCAGTGCGGCCAACTCGTCGTCCGGGACGGGTTGATCGTCGTCAATCATCGTGCTCGTTCCACATCGTCGTGAAGTTTCTGCGCCCACGGGCGAGTAGCGACTCCGCCGCCGTGTACTCGATCTCGAGCTCGACGGCGACCTCGCCAACCGAGCAGCCGTCGAGGTATCGAAGCGCAACGGCCGCCCGTTGGCGTTCAGGCAGGCGGCGCATCACCTCGATGACGACCGCCCCGATGCGGTCTGCCTCGTCGGAGTCCTCCTCGACATCGCGTCGAAGGGCCACCAAGCTTGCGAAACGTCGACGCTGACGCTCAGCGCTTCGCCACCCGTCGACGATCCGATTCCGCGCCACCACGAATAACCACGCACGATTGACGTCGCCACGACCGTTGGCCACCGTTCGAGCCGCGGCGAGAAACGCCTCCGACGCGGCCTCCTCGGCGGCACTTCGACTGGCCGTGCGAGCGAGGCAGTACCGATAGAGATCGTCGAAACGTCGATTCGAACAGCTCGGCCAAACGGTCGCGCCCGGTCAACACATCCTGCCCGTGTAACCGCTCGACGTGGCCCTGGCTGCTCATCTCACCGAGAACAACGTAGTGGACGGGAAGATCTGTCGCAGAACGTACGCCGGCGACAGATTTGCGGCGCGCTGATCGTCGCACGTCCTAACGTGACCACAGCACGACCAAGACGTTCGACCATGTTCAGACGGCACACGCTCGCGGCGGCAACCATCGCTTCGACGCTCGTCGCGACAGCGGCCTGCGCTGGAGGTGACCCCAATTCGCTGACCGTCAGCGATACGAATCCTCCCGCGGCCGAGTCGACATCGACGATCACAACCACGTCGCTCCCCGACGTGGCGTCGCTGCCGCTCGCCGAGTTCGAGCCCGACCGCGTTGCCGAACTCCGGCAGTTCGTAACCCCGGCGATGGGCGGCGTTCGGTACTCCGTGTCGCCGGACCACACGCCTGCAACCATCCACGACACCGTGCTCGTCTTCACCGAAGCGCCGAATTTGCAGATCGACGGCCCACGGTCGAGCGACTCGATTGGACTCGTCACCCAGTCGGTCGCCGGCTCCGCGGTGTCGACCGTGGAGGCCTTTCTCGAGACGGTCGAGGGCGTCGACGACGCTGTGGTCGAACCGACCGGCGATGCGATCGAGCTGTTCGGTCGCCGCCTCCGCGGCTACCAGATCTCGAACGGTGCCGAGCTGGATGAACCGACACTCTTCTCGTCAGCCAGACTCGGCGCTCCGGTCGACACCGAGTTTGGCACGTTC
>CAXMZV010000671.1:0-2698 GCA_964199985.1 Candidatus Ilumatobacter isfjordensis
CACGAGTGCTGGCGTCGCTGAACTACTCCGCAGGCGGTTGGGAATCAGCGACCGTCCGTGTGCTGCCGACGTCGAAGATCCAAGTGGTCACCGGCACCGCCCCGCACGGGCAGGGTCACGAAACGGCTTGGTCGATGATCGCCGCCGACAGATTCGGCGTCGATCCAGCCGACGTCGACGTGCTGCACTCCGACACGGCGATCGCCCCACTCGGGCTCGACACCTACGGCTCACGTTCGTTGCCCGTCGGAGGTATTGCGATCACCATGGCGTGCGACAAGGTCATTGACAAAGCTCGCAAGATCGCGGCCCACCAAATGGAGGCCAACGAGGAAGATCTCGAGTTCTCCGGAGGCACGTTCCGAGTCGCCGGTTCGCCCGACAGGGAGATGCCGCTCGCCGCCATCGCGTTCGAGGCGTTCACGGCACACAACCTGCCCGATGACCTCGAACCGAACCTCGAAGCGCAGGTCACGTACGACCCGCCGAACTTCTCGTGGCCGTTCGGCACGCACATGTGTGCCGTCGAGATCGACACCGAGACCGGCGATGTCGATCTGCTGCAGTACGTCGCCGTCGACGACTGCGGCAACAAGGTCAACCCACTGATCGTTGACGGCCAGGTGCACGGCGGCGTCGTGCAGGGCATCGCCCAGGCGCTCTATGAAGAGGCTCGCTACGACGACGACGGCAACCTGCAGTCGTCGACTCTGGCGGAGTATCTCGTGCCGGCAGCGAGCGATGTTCCTTCCATCACCCTGGGCGAGAGCATCACGCCCTCGCCCAGCAACCCACTCGGCGTCAAGGGGGTCGGCGAAGCCGGCACCATCGGCGCCGCCCCGTGCGTCATGAACGCCGTCGTCGATGCCCTCTCTGGGCTCGGCGTGCAAGACATCCAGATGCCAGCGAGCCCGCTGAACGTCTGGAACGCAATTCAACAAGCCCAAGCCAACCATCAGGAGACCAACCAGTGATCCCCGCACAGTTCGACTACGTCCGCGCCGAATCTGCCGAAGAGGCCATCAGTCTCATCGGCCAGCACGGTGACGAGGCCAAGTTCATCGCGGGCGGCCACAGCCTCCTGCCATTGATGAAGCTGCGCCTGGCCCAGCCGTCGGTCCTGGTCGACATCGGCCGCCTGTCCGACCTGTCCTACATCCGCGAAGACGGCGACCACATCGCCATCGGCGCGATGACCCGCCACATGGACGTCGAGACCTCAGATGTGCTCAAGCAGCATGCGCCACTGCTCGCCCACGCCGCGGGCCACGTCGGTGACCCGCAGGTGCGGCATCGCGGCACCATCGGTGGTTCGATCGCGCATAGCGACTCAGCGTCCGATCTCCCCGCGACCACCTTGGCGATGGGCGCGACCTACGTTGCCAAGGGGCCGAACGGCACTCGCGAGATCGCTGCGGGTGACTTCTTCCAGGGATTCCTGACCACGGTACTCGCAGCCGACGAGATGCTCACCGAGATCCGTGTTCCGAAGATGAATGGCGCTGGCTGGAGCTTCCAGAAGTTCAACCGTCGCGCCCAGGACTGGGCAATCGTCGGTGTGGCTGCGTGGCGCAACGGCACCGAGTCGGGTGTCGGCCTCGTCAACATGGGCTCCGTGCCCATTCTCGCGACGAGCGTCAGCGCCGCCATCGCGAGCGGCGCGTCAATTGAAGACGCCGCCGTCGAGGCTGCGGCACAAGCCGACCCGACCAGCGATCTCAATGCCAGCGTCGAGTACCGCCAACACCTCGCACGCGTCCTCACAAAACGCGCCCTCACCGAAGCCACCTCCTGACCCGGCCACCCCCCGAGGGACTTTCGAGTTCTTTGACAACGGCCTGCGGTGAGCTGCTGACGGCTGACCAGTAGCGTTTGCGGACGATGTTGCTGGCGATCTCGAACTCGGGCCTGTGGCGGGTGCTCTGGTACTCGCTCATCGGCGCGTCAGCGATCACGCTCTACGCGGGAGCCTTGCGCACCGCGGGCGTCGAGTGGGCGAAGATTCGCTGGTCGCTCATCGCTGCCTACCTTGTCGCGTACGTGTGGTGGTTCTTTGCGCACGGCATCATCATCGACCGCGTGTCGGTGCTGTGGTCGTTCGCGATCTTCCTGACCGTCGCCAGCGTTGGACGGCCCCGGCGAGAGTGGGTGCGGACCGCCGGCGACCTGGGCGTCTTCGTCGCGATGTGGCTGGCCTACGACGAGAGCCGCGGCATCGCCGATGGTTTGGGCATGCCGATCCAAGTCGAGTCAGTGCGGAACCTCGACCGCTTCCTGTTCTTCGGCACCGATCCGGTGGTCGAACTGCAAGCCGCGTTCCATCGAACCGAGGTTGCTGAGCGCATCGTCGACGGCGAGACGGTCCTGCGCACGGTGACCGACGTGCAGTGGTACGACGTCATCGGGTCGTTCGTCTACTACTCACACTTCATCGTTCCACCGGTGACCATCGGTGCACTCTGGCTCATCAACCGGCACCAGTGGGTCCGATACATGCGTCGCTTCGCCACACTGCTGTTCGGCGCGTGCGTGATGTTCATCCTGGTCCCCACTGCCCCGCCGTGGATGGCAGCCGGCGGAAGCAATCGAGTCGGTCTCGACCTCGATGTGCTGCCGCCACTGTCACGCCACACCGGCGCAGGCTGGCGTTACCTCGGCCTCGGGAGCTTCGTCGCGGCCTGGGACACCGGTCGCGATT
>CAXMZV010000672.1:0-2697 GCA_964199985.1 Candidatus Ilumatobacter isfjordensis
ACCAGCGGTTCGGCCTCGATCAACTCGGGTGATGCGCTCCGGACGACGCCGAATCGTATGGCGATCCGGCTCGAGCGATCTCGCTCGTCCACCAACTCACCGAACCCAGGAGCCAGGAGCCAGGAGCCAGGAGCCAACACCATGACCGAACCGACTTACACCTTCGTCAGCGTCTCGACCGCCAAACCAGGTCGCCTTGACGACCTCGTCGACATCGCCTCCGCCCCCAGCGAGAAGATGGAGGGCAAGGTCCCCGGCATGATCGCTCGCCAAGTCGCGGTCGACCGTGAACGCAACACCGTCCTGGTCTGGGTGACCTTCGCCAAGCGAAACGACCTATACGACTTTCTCTCAACAGACCAGGGCAAAGACGACCACGGCGAAGCGGACGAAATGACCGACATCATCGAAACCTTCGACATGTACGACCTCACCCCTGTCTCGGGTCGACTCACTCCCGCTCGATGAGGACGGCGCACCCAAATGCGGCTCGGGCGCGCGAGACCCGATCAGAAGCAGTCGCCAGGGTTCGAGATCATCACGTGGTGGTCGCCGGTGAAGCGGACGTTGACCGGGTTCTTCGTCGATGGGAGCGGTCGCCCGCCGACATGGGTCGGCCTACCCAGCCGGGGCGATTTTGCGCCTCGTGGCCCTGTTGGCGTCGTGGTCGGAAGCTCGGGGTCGGGGGGTGACTTTGTCCTCTGTCTGGCGGGCTGGCCATTTGAGATTATGAGCTCTCGGACCCTACGAGTGGGATCCACATAAGGAGGAGCCGTGCGCAAGTCAACCCTGGTTGGAGGTCTCGCCGCCGTGCTGACCTCGATGGTCCTGGTCTTGCCGCCGCCATCGGCCTCGGCCGCACCTGCGGGCGGCTCCGGTGAAATCTTTTCCGATCTCTTCGTCGCCCTGCGCGATGAAAACGGAATTCCGATCCTCTCCGAGACGTTCTATGAAGAGGGCCCGGTGGGTGTGACGTGCATCCAGCCGATCTCGTACTCAGCGATTCCCGGCATCGACTCGACGCCGAATCCAGCGGACGGACGAGACGTTTACCTCGTTCCGCTCGTTGGCGAGGATTTCACCGATTCAACTGCCGATCCTCTCGCCGAAGCCGACACGGCCTGCACCCCCAAGCCGGAATTCCTTGAGCCGGTCTCGTATGTGTCGGAGGTCGAGCTTGAGCGGCTGAACCTCGTTCGTACGTCCGATGAGGTGCTTTGGGCGAAGCTCGACGAGGTGAGAACCCGGCTCCTAGAAGCGGACGAGATCACGCTCGACGGCGCTGGCCGGATCACCACCACCAAGGACGGCGTTACGGGAGCGATCGACGCGTCTCCAGAGCAGGCTGCCATCTATGCCGCGACAGCAGGGGACCCCGGCATTGCTCTGGCAGCAGAAGGGGGCCCCGCGGCGACGCCGCAACGAGGTGGCCTGATGGACACGGGGTCCATCCCGGGACTCCCTGGTTATCTTGAAGATGAGGCTCTTTCTGAGGCATTCATCCAGCAAGGAAGTGATGGATTCGACAACTGGGAGTTGGCTGCTGCCGCCATCGGCACCGCAGCCGGCAAGGCAGTGCCGATCACGATCGACACGATCGAGTACTACAACCGCACCGCCGCAAACGATGGCCTCGTCGCCAACTGGGACTACGTCGATTCGCCCCCACAATCGCTCCTCCCTTCCCAGGCGAACGGTGACATGTTGTTCGTCAGCGATCCTCCTGAGGAGTTCGTCGACTACAGCGCCTTCAGCTACACCCGCTCGGAGGTGTTCACCGGCTGTACGACATGGCTGGATGTCGGCACGCTGACGTGGATGTCCAGCCCGGTCATCGACCGTGTCGGGTTCACCGACATCGTCGATTTCGCTTCGCCGACCAGCACGGTGGCGAACGTCGCCGGGTTCGCACAGATGGCCGACGACGTCCGATCCGTGATCGGATACCTCCACGAGAACGACGTGGTGGTCAATCCGGAAACCGGTGAAGGCTTCTTCATCGATCCTGTCTTCGAGGAATCGTGCGAAGCACAGGCGGAGAAGGTCGTCGAACTCAACCAGCCGGTCGACGCCGTCGATCCGACGGTGACGATCACTGCGGCACCGACCGCGACCACGACGGCGACCGATGCCACGTTCGCCTTCACCGAGACCGATGCCGCGAGCGTGTTGTGCCTGCTCGACGGAGGCGAACTCGAGCGGTGCCTGAGCCCGAAGACCTACACCGGGCTGGAACCAGGTGCGCACACCTTCACCGTCATTGCGATGGGTGTCGCTGGCAACCTCGCGTCGGATACGCACACATGGCAGATCATTCCGCCCGGCGAGGACTCGATGATCACGTCGCTTGACCCAGTGCGGTTGGCTGACACTCGGCCCCCTTGGGTTGCTGCTGATGGACTGTTCGTCGGCACCGGACCGGTGTCGGGTGGACAGTCCGTCCAGGTGTCCGTCACCAATCGTGGCGGGGTTCCTGCCGATGCGCAGGCGGCGGTCCTCAATGTGACCGTTGCCGGCCCGGTGGCCCCCGGGTACGCCACGGTGTACCCATGTGGGACGGTTCCGGACACGTCGAGCTTGAACTACTGGGCAGGCGAGGACGTCGCGAACGAAGTGATCGCGAAGTTGTCGCCAACGGGCACCATCTGTGTGTTCACCATCAGGACGGCCGACATCATCGTCGACGTCGCCGGGTAC
>CAXMZV010000673.1:0-2694 GCA_964199985.1 Candidatus Ilumatobacter isfjordensis
CACCCACGACCCGAACGCAGCGTCGTATGCCGACGTCGTCATCTTCCTGCGCGACGGCAGGCTCGTGGGGCGGCTCGAGGAGCCGACGCCCAGTCTGGTCTACGACCGGATCCGAGCACTCGAGGAATAGCAGTCATGCGCGAAATTCTCCGCCTCACCTACCGCAACCTCGTCAGCAGCAAACTCCGCTTCGCGCTCACGTCGTTTGCGGTGCTGATGGGTGTCAGCTTCGTGGTGTCGTCGTTTGTGTTGACCGATGGCCTGCTGAAGACGTTTGACGCGATCGTCGAGGACTCCAACTCGGGACTCGACGCCCAAGTCCGCGCTCGCGTCGAGTTCGAGGAGGTCGCGTTCGTCGACTTGCCCATCGATGAGAGCCTCGTCGACGTCGTCGCCGGCGTGGATGGCGTTGCCGTCGCGTCGCCCGGTTTCCAGAGCATGCAGATTGTTCCGATCGACTCGGACGGCGACCCGGTCACGACCGCGGGGTCACCAATTCTCTCGTTCAACTGGACCGATCCCGCCATCAGCGGGCTGGCGCTCGCCGAGGGCGCTGTTCCCGAATCGTCTGACCAGTTCGTGATGGACATCGACAGCGCTGATCGGTACGACTTCGTTCTCGGTGAGTCCTATGACATCGTCGGCACCGCGGGTCGGGAATCGTTCGAACTGGTCGGCCTGTCGCGATTCGGCGAGGACAACGCTGTCGCGGGTGCGGTGCTGATGTCGTTCACCCTCGATGACGTGCAACGCCTCAGTGGGCTCGACGGCAAGCTTCATTGGATCGATGTCGCCAGTACGGGCGTCGAGACAGAGCAACTCGTCGATCGACTGAACATCGCGTTGCCCGCCGACATCGAGACGGTGAGCAGCAGCGTCATCGTGGAAGAGGAGAAGGACGATTTTGGTGGAGCCGTCGACATCTTCGGAAATATTCTTCTCGGCTTCGCCTTGGTGGCCGTCTTTGTCAGCACGTTCATCATTGGGAACACGTTCAACATCCTGCTGGGCCAACGTGTTCGCCAGTTGGCGCTGATTCGCGCCCTGGGTGCGAGCCGCGCTCAGGTGAGGTTCAGCTCGATGCTCGAAGCATTGATCATCGGCGTGTTCGCTTCGATTCTCGGTCTGGGCGGTGGTGTTCTGTTGGCGCTCGGGCTTCGCTCCGTGATGAACGCGCTGGGATTCGTCCTTCCCGCGTTCGACATCATCATCTCCGCGCGAACGGTGATCGTCGCACTGCTCGTCGGCATCGGCGTCACGCTCGTCGCGTCGATCGCGCCGGCTCGGCGTGCCGCGACGGTTCCACCGGTGGCAGCGATGCGACCCGGCTTTCGGTTCGGGTCCGGTGAAGGAACGCGCCGGACGATCATCGCCGTCGTGCTCGCAGTCCTCGGTCTTTCCGGCGTCGTGCTGGGTCTCTTCGGCGGTCTCGACAGCACAGCGCTCGTCCTCCTCGGCTCAGGCGGAGGCGCCGTCCTGGTCTTTGTCTCGGTGGCGATGTTCGCACCGCTCTTTTCGAGTCCCTCAGCGTCGTTCCTCGGCCTCCCTCTCGAACATCTCCCGGGCATGCACACCACAGGCCACATGGCCAGAGAAAATGCTGCAAGCAACAACAAACGCACTGCATCCACTGCAGCGGGGCTGATGATCGGGTTGGCGCTGATCGGCATGGCGACTGTCGTTGCCTCGTCGCTCAAGTCGTCCTTCCGCGACCAGATGGGCTCGACGCTGACGGCTGACTTTCTTGTCAATCACCCTCAAGACCAAGACTTCTCCAAACAACTCGCGGTCGATGTAGCGGCGCTTGATGAATTCGGTGAAGTCTCCTCGGTCAGATTCGGCTCGATGCGAGTTGATGGTGAAACGAAGGACGTGACGTCGAGTAAATTCTCGGTGCTCCTCGATCTCCTCGATGTCGACGTCGTGGCGGGCAACCCCGTGGCCGCGGCGGGTCCGACGTCGTTGCTGATCCACAGCGACGTCGCAGAGGATCGCTCGCTCGAGGTGGGCGATCCCATCACCGTCGAGTTCGCAGCGACGGGGCTTCAGACTCTGACGATCGGGGCGATCTACGACAACCCCTTCCTGATCGGCAACTACGCGCTGGACGACTCCGGGTGGGAGGCGAACTTCGACACCGACAGCATCAACGTCGTCGCAGCCAAGCTCGCTCCGGGTGCCGATGCGTCCGCCGCAGCCGATTCACTCAGTCAGATCGAGTCGTCGTTTCCGCAACTCGAATTCGAATCCAACGATGAGTTCCGCCAACGCATGGAGGGCCAGCTCGACTCGCTGCTGGTGATCATCAATGTCTTCTTGGGCTTGGCGATACTGATCGCCCTGCTCGGGATCGCCAACACGATGGCATTGTCGGTGTTGGAACGCACGCAGGAGATCGGATTGATGCGGGCCATTGGAATGACGCGTCGGCAGACCCGCAGCATGATCCGCCTCGAAGCCGGGATCGTGTCGTTGTTCGGCGCACTGTTGGGCCTGGTCGTCGGGCTGTTCTTCGGCTGGGTCGCCGTGCTCGCGATACCTGAGTCGATCATCAGTCGGGTCGACATCCCGTACGGCACGTTCGCCGTCTATGCCGCCGTCGCCACCGTCGCCGGCCTGCTCGCCGCGTCGTTCCCGGCCCGGAGGGCAGCTCGCCTAACGTGCTCGACGCAATCGCGGCGACCTGAAGCAAGG
>CAXMZV010000674.1:0-2693 GCA_964199985.1 Candidatus Ilumatobacter isfjordensis
GATCACGATCCGTTTCGCGTTTCAGCTGAGGTCGCCGTACGACCCACCTTCGGTGAGATGCGTGGTCGCACTCGCGGTGACTCGGGCCAGTCCGACGAGCGCGGCGTCGTAGTTGACACGCCACCCTGCCCATTCCACCCACGCCTCTTCCTGGTCTTTCCCGGGCACACCCCCAGCCACCAAGGCGTCGTACGCCGCATTGAAGCCTTCCCGGGTGATGCTGATCGGATCGTCGGGTTGCGGGTCGTGGTCGACCTCGATGTTGAAGTACTCAGCAATGTCGCGCATCGCCAGACTTCCGGCTCGAACGCACAACGCCGCATCGGCGAACGACTCGTTTTCGTGATCGAGCACCGCCAGTGACATCGAGGCCGCATCGAGCAACGTGCCCACGGTGGCCACCCAGTTTCGGTCCGGACGCGATGAACCGAGAAATGCGACAGCGGGAAGCGCCGTGTGCGACTCGCGAAGGTCGGCGAACCACTCACGCCAACCGACCCACACGACCGCGAGACGATCGAGCGAGACCAGCTCGTGGGAACGAATGATCATCGCCACCACGTTGGGTGGGTCGCCTGCCATGGTCTCGAACGACGTGAGGAAGGACTCACGCGCCGTGTAGGCCGAATAGATCGTCGGCAGGTACGTGACGAGCAACAAGGCGAGAATCGAGATGGCGAGGCCTGACGCCGAGAACGCCAGCGTGAGCCGGACCAGGTCGTCGGGCTTTGCGAACCCCAGCGTGAACAGCGACGACCCAGCGAGGTCGTAGGAATCGCGCCACGACTCGGTGCCGAGTCCCTTGAACATCAGCGTGTAGCCGACCAGCGCCACGGTCAACCAGATGATGGGCAAAGCCAACAGTCCGGCCGCGACGGAGAACTGCATCAACCCATGCCGCCGTGTGGGCGACGAGTCGATTCGCCCGTACGCGTTGGCCAGCGTTCGAAACGTTCGAAACACATTGCGCGTGAGGCGCACCGAGCCGGCATGCGGCAGTACGACCGTGCGGATCGCCGACATCAAGATGATGCCGACGATGAGGAATCCGAGGACGAATTGAATGAACGCCAACATCTGGGATCCGCGGATCAGGCCTTGCGCACAATCACGCTGCCCACCGAGTAGCCGGCTCCGAAAGAACAGATCACCCCGAGGTCACCAGCGTCGAGGTCGGCGCGGTGCTTATGGAACGCGATGACCGAGCCGGCGGAGCTGGTGTTGGCGTACTCATCGAGAATCACCGGTGCCTCGTTCTCGTCGGGCACCCGCCCGAGCACTCCCTTGGCGATGAGCTGGTTCATCTTGAGGTTCGCCTGATGCAGCCAGAAGCGGCGAACGCCCGCCGCGTCGAGGTCGAGTGATGCGAGATGGTCAGTGATGTGCGCTGCCACGAGCGGGCAGACTTCGCGGAACACCATCTGACCGTTCTGACGGAAGACCACCTCGTGTGGATCACGCTCATCAACTTCCGAGGAGTTGAGGAAGCCGAAGTCGTTGCGGATGTTGTTGGAGAACTGGGTGGCGAGTTTCGTTCCCAGCACCTCCCAGCGGTGCGCCGGGTCGCCAGCTGCATCGTCGGTGCGTTCCAGCACGAGTGCGGTGCACGCGTCACCAAAGATGAAGTGGAAGTCGCGCAGTTCGAAGTTGTTGTGGCCGGACGTGATCTCAGGGTTGACCACGACGACACAATTCGCCGAGCCGTTGCGGAGAGCGTCGACGGCAGCCTGCATCGAGAACGTGGCCGACGAGCAGGCGACGTTCATGTCGTAGCCCCAGCCTCCAGCTCCGAGAGCGTCCTGAATCTCGACGGCGACCGCCGGATACGCGCGCTGCAGGTTGGAGCACCCGACAATGATGGCGTCGACGTCGGTGTCGGCGCGGCCGGCCTGCGCCAACGCGTCGCGAATGGCGGGCAGGGCCATCTCTGCCTGGATGCCGAGTTGGTCTTCCGAGCGTGTTTCGAGCCGTGGGCGCATCCGGTCGGGGTCGAGCACACCGGACTTCTCCATCACATACCGCGACTCGATGCCCGATGCTTTGAGGATGAACGCCTCGTCCGGTGCCGACCGCGCCGCCAAGGTGCCGGCGGCGATCTCGTCAGCGTTCTCGGCGTTCCACTTCTCGACAGATGCAGCCAGCGACACACACAACTCAGCGTTGCTGATCGACTCAGGCGGCGTGAAGAGCCCCGTGCCGGTGATCGACACGGATGGAAACGTGAAACTCATGCCGCAGAAGCTACGCACCTACTCGTCGGTAACCGGTACCGGTGGTGTCAAGTCAGGAGAGCAAGTGGCCGCGGACCAGGCTGCGTAAGACGTCGACGCCGACGCCCTTGGTGGAACTGACCCAGACGATGTCGCCCTTCTCGAGCTGGCAGCCGGCGGCGAGATCGTTCTTGCGGGTTGCTCGCTTCGACGACTTCACCTTGTCGTGCTTCGTCGCAACCACCGTGTGCGGCACCTCGTTGTAGCGGAGCCAGTCGAGCATCTGCTGATCGAGCTTGGTCGGGCCGATCTCGCCGTCGATGAGGATGAACACCATGACCAGGTAGTCGCGCTCGAGCAGGTAGCCCTCGATCATCTCGGGCCAGTCGTTGCGAACCGATTTCGCTGCTTTGGCGTACCCGTAGCCGGGGAGATCGACGAGGGTGCCCTTGCCGTCGCCTTCGTCGAGCGAAAACAGGTTGA
>CAXMZV010000675.1:0-2688 GCA_964199985.1 Candidatus Ilumatobacter isfjordensis
GTTCGGCCAACACACGGTCATCGGCAAGCAGGCCGGTGTGACCGACGACGAGATCACCGCGCTCACGAAGGCGCCGGACGCGCACACATGGTCGAGTAATGACGCCGCCCTCATCGCGATGTCTGACGAACTGGCCGCCGACGACTGCGTCACCGACGCCACCTGGGAGCGCCTGGCAACACGATGGTCCGAAGCCGAACTCGTCGAGTTGCTGGTCGTGGCCGGCTTCTATCGACTCGTCTCGGGGTTCCTCAACAGTGCCGGCGTGCAGCTCGACGCCGGCGTCCCGGGTTTCCCCGACTGACCCCACCGCGTGCCGTTTTCGTGAGCTTGTTGCCGTCAGTGACTGCAGCAAGCTCACGAAAGCGGGAATTTTCTGGTCGAATGGAGCCATGACCGAATACGCCCCGCCGCTGCGCGACATCAGGTTCGCCTTCGACGAAATCTGTGACCTGACCAGCCTGCTCACGATCGACGAGTTCGACCACGTCGAATCCGACATGGTGTTCGCCGTGCTCGACGAGGTCGGCCGGTTCGCCGCTGAGGTCATCGCGCCGACCAATGTCGACGGCGACCAGATCGGAGCCCAGTGGATTGGCGGCTCCGACACCGACGACGGTTGGGCGGCAGTCACCACTCCCGAGTCGTTCCATGCTGCCTACGCCAAGCTCGTCGACTCCGGCTTCAACGCGATCCCGTTCGAGCCCGACTACGGCGGCGGCGGCTTCCCATGGCTCGTCGCACTCGCGGTACAGGAGATGTTCACGTCGGCGAACATGTCGCTCTCGTTGTGCAACCTGCTGACCCAGGGAGCGATCGACGCCCTGCAGCACCATGGATCTGACGAGCAGAAGTCGACGTACCTGCCGAAGATGCTCACCGGCGAATGGTCCGGAACGATGAACCTGTCCGAGCCGCAGGCCGGCTCCGACGTCGGAGCCGTGGCCACCAAGGCCGTGCCGACCGACCGAGGCGACGATTCGTACGCCATCACCGGCACAAAGATCTGGATCACCCACGGCGAACAGGACCTCACCGACAACATCGTCCACCTCGTGTTGGCGCGCACCCCCGACGCCAAGCCGGGGACGCGAGGCATCTCGATGTTCCTTGTTCCGAAGTTCATGCCGAACGATGACGGGACGCTTGGCGAGCGCAACGATGTCGAGGTCGTGTCGATCGAACACAAGCTCGGAATCCACGGCTCACCGACATGCGTTCTGAGTTTCGGCGAGAAGCAGAACGGCGCAATCGGCTGGCTCGTCGGCGACGAGTTCACCGGCATGGCCAACATGTTCACGATGATGAACAACGCCCGGCTCTCCGTCGGGTTGCAAGGCCTGGCACTCGCCGAGATGGCGTATCAGCACAGCCTGGCGTACGCCCATGAACGCCTGCAGGGCACCGCCCCCGGCGCCGAGCGAGGCGTACAGAGTCCGATCATCGAGCATCCCGACGTACGTCGGATGCTGATGACGCAGCGCTCGTGGATCGACGCGATGCGTTACCTCATGTACTTCAACGGCGCAATGCTCGACCGCTCGCGTTCGGCTGATCCCGCAGTCGCGGAGTGGTCGACCCGCCTCGCTGCACTGCTCATCCCGATGTCGAAGTCGATCGGCGCCGATGTCGGCAACGAGCTCACCTCGATCGCACTCCAGATCTTCGGGGGTATGGGTTACGTCGAGGAGACCGGCGCTTCTCAGTACCTGCGCGACATCCGCATCGCTGCCATCTACGAGGGCACCAACGGCATTCAGGGTCAGGACCTCGTGATGCGCAAGCTCGGCGGCGACCAGGGCAGCACGGTCAACGAGTTTTTGGCGAGCTTCGATGACACCATCGCGGCGCTCACCGCCGACCCAACGATGCAGAAGTTCGCACGGCAGCTCGCCGAGAGCTTCGACGATGCTCGGCGCGCCAGTGACTGGCTGAATGCGAACGACGACGTCATCGACAAGCTCAGTGGCGCCACGCCGTACACGCGCTTGCTCGGGACTGCGCTGTGCGGAGCACTCTCCGGCAAGGCCGCGCTGGCCGCCAAGGCGCGCCTCGACGGTGGCGACGTGAGCGACGCCGATCGCTCGTTCTACGAGAGCAAAATCGTGAGCGCGCGCTTCTTCGGTGAGCAGATCCTTCCGGCCACGTCTGGACTGGCCGCCGCTGTGATGGCGGGCGGCAGCGACCTGTTCGCCATCGCCGCCGACCAGTTCTGAGCAATACGGCCCAGGCGATCGCTGAACGTTCACGCCGCACGACGGGGGACTCTCCATGACGACCACACTCACCACCGACTACCTCATCGTGGGATCCGGCGCGGTCGGCATGGCCTTTGCCGACGTGCTGGTTGCCGAGACGGACGCCGACATCGTGATGGTCGACCGGTTCGCCAAGCCCGGCGGACACTGGAACGTTGCGTACCCTTTCGTCACGCTCCACCAACCCTCGCAGTTCTACGGCGTCAGCTCACGCGAACTGAGCAAAGGCGTGCTCGATCAGGTCGGCCTCAACAAGGGGCTCAACGATCTCGCAACCGGCGCCGAGGTCAGTGCCTACCTCGACGACGTGATGCGCCACACGCTCCTCCCCTCAGGCAAGGTGCGCTATTTCCCGATGTGCAACTACACAGGCAACGGCGACTTCGACCACAAGCTGTCGGGTGAATCGATTCACGTCGAGGCCACCACT
>CAXMZV010000676.1:0-2686 GCA_964199985.1 Candidatus Ilumatobacter isfjordensis
CGTCCAGGAATCGCGTGGCCGATGCACGAAGCTCATCGATGTCGGTCGCCGATGCCTCAAAGAGGATCACCCAATCAACTGGCTGTGGCTCGGCATCAGATACCCCCAGACCGGAGGCTCGCGCTCCCCGATCCCAGACGCCCTCGACGATTCGGCCGGACGGGAAGACGACCTTCAAGTCGGTCTCGCCCTCCAACTCTCGAAAGTCCTTCACCTTCGAGCCGAGGTCAATCGGCGTCAACGGAGTTGAGAAGTCCCACACGGTCTGCTTCATGTCATCACCTCCGGCACAGGCGCCGAGCACCAGCCCTGCGAGCACAACGAAACGCGCCACCGATCGAGACAATGCCATAGGTTCACAATCCTGCCTGCAGTTCGACGTCGAAATCCACGTCGAAGTCCTCGATCATCCTGACCGCGACATCGTCCCACCATTCACCGAAGGTGAAAGCATCGGCCCGCTCGCCCACGGGCGTATCGAGCACGTCCAGGACCTGATCCGGATGATTCTCCGCGAGGTCAACGTAGGTCGGCAGCGTGTCGGCTTCGATCAGCGCCCACCGATCGTCGAAGCTCGCGATGTTGCCGTCGGGGAGCGGTGTCATCACCGTGACGGTTCCTTCGGCTCCAACGTGGGGGACGTCCTGCGAATACACGAACGGGATCACCGGCACCTGACGCGGCGTGCCGACGTACTGGGTGGCGTCGAACTCGAGCGGGAACACCTCGGGGTAGGACAAGGCCCCCGGTACGGATGGTGCGCCCACTGTCGTCATCAAGTACGTCGTGGCCTCACCGGTGGTCGGCCGATCACGCATTCTCTCGTAGTCGTCGTCGATGATTCGCCACTGTTCCCGCCGGAGCAACGTCCGGTTCCCTTCCGCAATCAGATCGACGTCGCCCAGACGGTGACCATCGTCGATCTGCTGCCACGCCTCGATCGTCTCGGGCCCAAACTGATACGGATCGTCGGCCAACATCGCTTCGATGCCTCGCATGCCGACGTCGTTGTAGGCCTCGTGGGCCGGGCCCATGTCGAAGAAGATCTCCTGTTGCATCTCGAGCAGGAGGTGCTGATACCAGCGCAGCTCACCCTCAAGTGCTTCCCCACTGAGTTCGGTGACTGCTGCCGGAATCTGATGGTTGCCGGGAATGCGGTTGGCGTAGCCGGCAATGTCCGAGCCGTACCCGAGCAAGTCGGAGAACGTTTCGAGGTCTTGGAAGCCTCCGTAGAAGCTCGGCCCGATCAGGGCAGCCATACCGGACCACCACAGGTGATCGGTGCCGCCGCGGTACAGGTCGGCGTAGTACTCGTAGACGTTCTCGACGATGTGGGCATTGCGATCGAGACCCTGGGAGGGGTCCCACTCGTTGATGTCGATGCCAGCCTCTTCGAGTGCCTTGTTCAAGTAGTAGTCCCGGACGTCTTGCGGCGAGCCGTACATCAAGACGCGTTCGCGTTCCACGATGTCATCGCGCTGCGCTGAGTTGAAGCCAGCGAAACCAGCGATCGAGTCCCGTGCGTTGCGGAGTTGGGCACGAGCAGCATCCCCTCCCCGACCGGTGCCAATGCTGATGATCGCGGCGTCGATCATGTCGATGACCACTCCCATGCCCGGCATCCCGGGGTCCGAGATCGCACACTGGTCGAGACCCTGTTCCAGGTCGACGGCGCGTACGGCGGTGGCCACGTCATCGTGAATGTCGTCTTCGTCCGTCCGGACGCGATCGAATCGCACCTGAAGTTCGTCGAGCGCCGCGGAGGCAGCGTCGCGGCGCTCCGATTCGTCGTCGCGGCGCCGAACTGCGCTGTTGTAGCTGCGCCTCGTGTCTTGGTACACCACCTCAGATGGTGCGTCGTCACGGCTCGCAGCTGCGTCGTTCAGTGCTCGACCGAGCCAGCTGACCCGCGTGCTCCAGGTGATGTATTCCGCACGGGCCTCGACGACGATGCCGTGTTCGCTGATGGCGTCTTCGTGGATCTCGTCGCTCTCGGTCTTGAGCACGGTCAGCGAAGGCGCGGCGGCGGCGAAGGCCGCGTCCAAGTTGGCCGCCGCGGTCGGCACGTCGTTGAGGCTGTCGCCGACGGTGCGCAGCAATGTTCCAAAGCCGTCGGCGAGTGCGCCTTCGAAGCCCTCAAAGCCACCCAAAGCTGCGGTGACCGCAGCCTCGCTGGTGGCTGTTCCCAAACGCGTCGTCGAGGCGAAGTCCGCAGCGGCGCTGTCGAAGTCGCCGGAGGTCGAGCGAAGGGCCGGCTCGCCGACACAGGTCCATTCAGACATGGCGACACTTGATCATGAGTCCATCACCCTGGTCTCGCCGAGGAACCCGGCGAGTTCACCATCTGCGGCGTTCATGACAGACAAGGCCGACTCCAATGCTGACGCGATACTCTCGAAGAGCAGGTCGTCAGCAATGAGTCGATCGTTCCACGCAGTGGCCAGTTCTCCGAGTGCCGAGCTCACGACGGGAGCCTCCGAAATCGGTGGGTCCGGGTAGGTGGCACCGGTGGCATAGTCGGATGCCACAGCCTCGACGGTCGACACCACACCATCGATTGCCGCCCGACTGATCCGCACGAAACAAGGTAGGCCGCGACCACCATTCCCACGACGGGGACCACTCCCCGCGCGGCCGCAGTGCGAGGTGTGTCGGGAGTACGTCGGAGGGCGGTTACACAGCGGGC
>CAXMZV010000677.1:0-2681 GCA_964199985.1 Candidatus Ilumatobacter isfjordensis
CCCGAAGCCCTGCGTCAGCAGTGCCTCGACGGCCGACTCGGCGGCCTCACGATCGTGGAAGACCGCAGCAATGTGATCGTGCGCAAGATGCGGGTCGAGTGGATCAATGGCCATCACGACACTTCCGTGGTGTTGGTTTGGGGTTCGTTGGGATGGGTCAGGTGATCAACCACGATCCGCGTCCTGCAGGCGAAACGGAAACATCAGAACGGGGACCGGTGACTCAGCAACAATGTTGCTGGCAACACTGCCGTGGACAAGCCGAGACATTCCGGTTCGTCCGTGCGTGCCAAGCACCAGGAGTGCGTCGGTCACCTCGCGCAGCATCTGTGCGATGCCGCCGGCCGGAGAGACAGCGTCGTACACGACTGACCCCTCGACGTTCAGGCCGGGCGAGGTGAAGCGGCTCACCAGACCTGCGATGTATGCGTGCTCGTCGCCCGCTGGCCCAAACCATCGATCCGACGGTGCCGTGGGGTCAGCAGACTCCGGAGTGGGTTGCACGACGGTCACGAAGTGCAACAGCAATCCGTGATCACTTGCCCACCGGGCAGCCGGTTCGCACACCGTCTCACCGAACTCCGTGCCGTCGACGGCAACGACGAGTTGGCGGATCGGGCCGCGTTCGTAGATGTCAACGCCCGGACCGACCAGCGCGACCGGAGTCGTGGCGTGCCGGACGACATCTTCGGGTATCGACCCGATCAGGGCGACCGATCGGCCATGACCCCGAGTCGCCATGCACACCATCGCCTCCCTCTCGCGCGCTGTTGTGTCGATCGCAGCGGCAACGTTTGCGTTGAGAGCAATACTTGACCAGTCAAGATGTTCGTCGCGCACGGCTGTGTCCAGAAAGCTGTGACCGGCACTGGTCGGGTCGCTCACGACCTCCATCACGCCGACGTCGAGACCGAACGCTGCGGCGAGCCGCTTGCCCGGCAGGATTCCACGATGGGCGTGTTCTGATCCGTTGAGCGGAATCATCACGTTGCGGAGTTTGGGCATCGTCTTCCTTTCATCAGTGTTCACGTTCAGGAGGGTGTGTCGACTCAAGCATCAATGTCGGAGCGCTTTTCGACCAGGGCACTCCGACTCTGATCACCGTCGGCCAAGCGGCTTCTGCGGAGCTTGCGCATCGTGAAGATGGCCCAGATCGGCGGAAGCACCAGGAGCGCGATGACGGCAACTCCGAGGACGGGGCTGTAGTCGAACCAAGCGTTGGGGCCGGTCTCGTAGCCGTCATCGATTCCGGAGTAGATGACGACGTTCACCGCAACGATGGCGCCAACGATGCCGCCGCCGAACCCGCCCACAACAATGTCGAGGAGCCAGCCTTTCACTGAACCCGATCGGGTGTCGGCTGGATTCGGTCTGTTTCCTGTCAGTCGTCCCACCATTCAATGGTGCGCCGCTCGAACAGTGCAGATCAGAGGACTCCGACCCGATCTCTTGTTTCGTGACTTCAGGCGGGCGTGGACTGGACTTCGTGCCAGGCGCCGTAGCCGCCGAGGATGTCCGAGACGTCGGCGAAACCGGCCTGGCGGAGCACACTCGCGGCCACCGACGAGCGATAGCCACCGGCGCAGTACACGACGGTTGATGCTGTTGGGTCAAGTTCATCCAACCGGCTCGGGAGCTGCCCGACGGGGATCGTCGTCGATCCTGCGATCGTGCCGAGTGCAACTTCGCCGGGGTTGCGGATATCGACGAGCTGCAGTCCGTCAATGTCGTCGCGACGAGTGTCGAAGTCGACAGCGGTCAGTCGAGACGCCTGCCGAACTCGATTGGGATGATCGAGCATTGCGACGTATGGGTGCTTGAGGTATCCGACCACTCGGTCGAAGCCGATACGGGCGAGCCGGTTCTTCGCCTCGAGCTCGAAGCCCTCGTCGACGATGAGCACGATGTCGACATCGTGCGGGATCACCGATCCTGCGAACTCTGCATAGCGGCCAGAGAGGCCAACATTGATCGAACCGGCGAGGTGACCATGACCGTACTCGTCAGGGTCGCGCCCATCGATGACCATGGCGCCGCCTGCGACGAGCCGATCAAAGTTGGTCAGCGCCAGCGCCTCGGGAAGGGCGGTTTCGTCGAGGAGCGCTCGGTCTTTGCGGTTGAGGACAGCGTCGTAGATGAAGTACCCGGGCGCCGGAGGTTGACCTTCGGTGACGAGGTCGAAGAATGTTTCCTTGCTGTCGGCGAGTAACGCGTAGTTGGTGGCGCGTTGGTCGCCGATGGTTGACCAGGTGTCGGTGGAGAGGTTCTTGCCGCACGATGAGCCCGCACCGTGTGCCGGGTAGACACGCGTCGAGTCGGGCAGCGTCAGGATTTGCTCGTGGAGACTGTCGTACAGGCTGGCGGCCAGCTCCTCTTTCGTGAAACCGATCGAGGAGAGCAGGTCGGGGCGGCCCACGTCACCGATGAACAGTGTGTCGCCGGTGAGCACGCCGTACGGAGCGTCGTCGTTGGAGTGTTCCCAGACGACGATGCTGATCGATTCTGGTGTGTGGCCGGGCGTGTGCCGGATTTCCAGCACGACACCGCCGAGCGAGATGCGCTCGCCGTCGGCGAGCTTGCGTGATGGGAACTCAGTTTCAGCTACTGATGAAAAGCCGATGTCGGCGCCAGTTGCCTTGGCCAGTTCGAGGTGGCCTGACAGAAAGTCGGCGTGGAAGTGG
>CAXMZV010000678.1:0-2676 GCA_964199985.1 Candidatus Ilumatobacter isfjordensis
GGGCCCGTCTGGACGAAGCGCTGCGCTATTCGCTCGACATCGTGTACTGATCCCGCCGGTCCTGTGAGCGCAATTTTGAGCCGTGCCAGACTCTCCGACGATGCCGGACGAAGAGAAGTCAGTGGACAACAGTGCCCTCGGGCCCGGGCAAAGCGTAGAAACTCGCAGATCCCGCTGATCTCGTTTCGAATTCACCCCGCGTTCATGCACCGAACGCCCATTGAGTGATTGACTCCTGGTCGTGCAACGGGACGCGAACAACGGAGCATCGACATGACCGTACGTATTGGTATCAACGGCTTCGGACGGATCGGGCGACTCGTCGTCCGCGGCCTCCGAGGGCGTGACAACATCCAGGTTGTCCACGTCAACGACCCGCAGGCCGACGCCGACACCGCCGCACACCTGCTCCAGTTCGACACGGTGCACGGCCGCTACGACGGACCGATCAGTAGCGATGGCTCGTCGATGACCATCGACGAGGCGCCGGTCACCTACTCCTCGCACGACACACCGGCGGCCGTGCCGTGGGCCGACCTGGGCGTCGACATCGTGCTCGAGTGCAGCGGCAAGTTCAAGACGACCGAGACCCTGCAGCCGTACCTCGACGGTGGCGTTCGCAAGGTGATCGTGGCGGCCCCGGTCAAGTCCGACGGTGTGCTGAACATCGTCATGGGCTGCAATGACGACCTCTACGACGCAACGGTGCACGACATCGTCACCGCCGCATCGTGCACCACCAACTGTCTGGCGCCTGTGGTCAAGGTCTTGCACGAGCACGTCGGCATCGAACGCGGGGCCATCACCACGATCCACGACGTGACCAACACGCAGGTCATCGTCGATGCCCCGCACACGGACCTCCGCCGTGCCCGGTCAGCACTCAATTCCCTGATTCCGACGTCCACCGGATCAGCGACAGCAATCACCATGATCTATCCGGAACTCACCGGGAAGCTGAACGGCACAGCAGTGCGCGTTCCGCTCCTCAACGCGTCGCTGACAGACGCGGTCTTCACGATGCAGCGAGATGTGACCGTCGACGAAATCAACGACCTCTTTCGCGCAGCCGCCGATGGCGAACTGGCTGGCATCCTCGGATTCGAAGAGCTTCCCTTGGTGTCCGCCGACTACACCAACGACACACGATCCGGCATCGTTGACGGACCCTCGACGATGGTGATCGACGGCCGCATGGTCAAAGTCCTCATCTGGTACGACAACGAATATGGGTATGCCTTCCGCATGGCCGACCTCGCGGCGAAGGTCGCAGCGTCGCTCCCGACGTCGTGACCGCCCAGCAATGAACGTCCGTAACTACGCGCTGGTGACCGGCGGATACTGGGCGTTCACGCTCACCGACGGCGCGCTGCGCATGTTGGTACTGCTGCACTTCAACGAACTCGGCTACTCACCGGTCGCGCTGGCGTTTCTCTTCCTTGCGTATGAGTTCATGGGGATCGTCACCAATCTGATCGGCGGCTGGGTCGGTTCACGTACCGGGCTCGGGGTGACGTTGCGCTTCGGACTTGGGCTCCAGGTCGTTGCGCTCGCTTGCCTCACCCTGCAGCAGGAATCATGGGCCGAGTGGACCTCCGTGGTGTTCGTGATGGCAGTGCAGGCGCTGTCCGGCGTCGCCAAAGACCTCACGAAGATGAGTTCGAAGAGCGCGGTCAAGTTCGTCGCGGGCGACGGAGACGGCGCCCTGTTCAAGATGGTCGCGATCCTGACCGGATCGAAGAACGCCTTGAAGGGCGTCGGATTCTTCGTGGGCGCTGCCCTGCTCGCATCCATTGGGTACGACGCCGCGCTCTGGACGCTCGCCGCGCTGGTCGCTGTTGCACTCGTGGCCGTGATGACCATGTTGAACGAAGACATCGGCAAGTCGAAGAAGCAGACGCCGCTGCGTTCGATCCTCTCCAAGTCCGATGCGGTCAACCGGCTATCCGCCGCCCGCGTGTTCCTGTTCGCGTCTCGCGACATCTGGTTCGTCGTGGCCCTCCCCGTGTTCCTCGAAGACGAGTTGAACTGGTCGTTCTACGGCGTCGGCGGCTTTCTCGCTGTGTGGATCATCGGCTACGGGGGAGTGCAGTCGATCGCCCCTCGAATTCTCGGCTCGACACGCTCGCAAGGTTCGGGTCAGGTCGATGGCGTCGACCGCGACGTTGCCGGCGCTCGTCGCTGGGCGCTGATCCTGGGAATCATTGCATCAGTGATCGCTGCCCTCGTTTCGGCGGAGATTGCGGTGACCATGGCGATCGTGGGCGGGCTCGTCGTCTTCGGCGTCGCTTTCGCGGTGAACTCGTCGGTGCACTCGTATCTGATCCTGGCCTACAGCGACGACGACGACGTGGCGGTCGACGTCGGCTTCTACTACTCGGCAAACGCGGTGGGACGCCTCGTTGGCACGCTGCTGTCCGGCCTGCTCTACCTGTGGGGCGGTCTCCCCGTCGCACTCTGGGGCTCGGCGGCCTTCGTCGGGGTCACCTGGCTCCTGACGCTGCGCCTCCCAGCGGTCGATCGCACCGCTGTCGCGACCGTGCCAACGACCTAGAAGACGACGTCGGCCTCGAGGACTTCGTCGAGAAACTGCTGCTCCGCCAGCTCGTGCGGATCGGCCAGCGCGGGGGTGTCGACCATCAGGCCGGAACGGTGGGGGACTGGTAGTCCAAGCCG
>CAXMZV010000679.1:0-2674 GCA_964199985.1 Candidatus Ilumatobacter isfjordensis
CGCGAGATCGCCACGATCATGGACAACGCGTTGCTGCTTGGTGGATTCGTCGATGGCACGTACACGACGCCCTCGCCGCCACTCGACGACGCCTGAACATACCCGGTGCGTTGCCACCACTCCGGCGGGCGGGGCGGTCATCATGGTCGAATGCGGTGGACCGGATCGAGGCGATGTGTTGCTGCACTGGGTGCTGCTGCATTGATGGTCGCGGCGTGCGCCGATACCGACCCGACGAGCCGTGCCCCGGCGGCCGCTGGCGGATCTGACGCGAGCGACATCGCGGTGCCAGCGACGTCGAGCGGCGTGGCGAGCGACACGACCGTGGTCGTCGACGGTGACGTTGCAACAGACGCAGGGGGTGAGCTGGCGTCGCCCGTAACGACCGCTGACTCAGCACGTGAGGTAGCCGCTGATGCCGGGCCCGAGCCCGAGACGCCGGCCGTGGAGTCGACTGAAGCAGCCGCGCTCGAAGGGCTCGCGACGGACGAGCCAACGTTCGAGGTCGAGCCGCTGCGGCCGTTCGAGGTCCAGGCCGCCGAAGATGCTCCGCCATCGGGACCCGGCCTCGACGATGCGGGCAGCGGCCAGCCCACGGGGTGGGCTGCTTTTGATGCCAACCTCGACGCCGCACTCCTCCGGAACGGCAACTCGGCTGCATCTGTTGCCGTGCTGATCGGAGGTGATGTGGTGCATGCCCGAGGATTTGGCCGACGGTCGCCGCTGTTCAACACCGAGATCACCGATACCGACGATCGATTCCGGATTGCCAGCATCTCGAAGACGATCACGGCGATCACCCTGTTGCAGTTGGTTGAGGCCGGCGTCGTCGGGCTCGACGAGGAAGTCGGCCAGCGGATCGCAGACCAGCTTGGTGTGGCGCCGTCGAACGGTGCCCGCCGTCTGACGGCGAGACGATTGCTGAGCCACACGTCAGGCTTCTCGAAGTACGACACACAGTTCTTCCGAACGGGAGCGGACAGTTGTGACGATGCGGCGCGCACCGGGATGCAGCGAGGCGCAGGCAGCGGTGGGTACACCTACAGCAACATGAACTACTGCGTCGCAGGGGTGCTCATTGAGGCGCTCACTGGCGACAGCTATGTGAGCGCCGCCTACGAACAGGTTCTGACGCCGCTGGGACTCTCCGGTCTGCGCTTGGCGAACACGTTTGATCCCGGCCCGCAAGAGGTCCTCCACGCCACGACCGAGGGCCGGAACTACATGGAGACCCTGGGCGCCGCAGGAAGCTGGATCGCGACGCCGTCCGACCTCGTGACCATCCTCGACTCGCTCGACCACTCCACCCCTGGCTTCAAGCCGCTCGAACCCGAGACCGTGGTGTTGATGGAGACACCGACCGGCGCCCAGTATGGGCAGCGGGGATACGGCCTCGGTGTGATCTCCTACGGGGACGGTCGCTACGGCCACACGGGCACGATCGAGAGCACGCACGCGATGGTGCTCGATCGCGGCGACGGGGTCACCTGGGCGATCACGGTTGCGGGTCCGTATCCCGATGACACACCACGCTTGGAGTCGATCATCAACCGAGCGTTCGAGGCCGCCGGCTTCATCTCTGGCTGACCAACTCGTTTTCGTGAGGTTGCTGCAGCCAGTGCCTGCAGCAAGCTCACGAAAACGGCCGGGGGACGGTCAGAAGATGACGCCGGCTGCTCGCAGTTCCTCGGCATCGAGGCCCAACTCCGTAGCGATTTCGTCAGAGTGCTGCCCGAATGTGGGTGCATGACCACTGACGCGTTGAGGAGTTTCGGAGAACCGCGCGGCGACGCGGGGCTCGCGGATTCGTCCGGCGACAGGGTGCTCGCGCTCGACGAAGACGCCGTTGTTGGCGACCTGCGGATCCGTCGGCAAATCGTCGAGCGTGGTCACGGCCGCGCCCGGCAGGTCGAATTCGGCCGATCTCTCGATGAACTGCGCAACTGTGGTGGCCGCTGCAGCTTCCTTGAGCTCTGCGTTCAACTCTCGGCGGTTCGTCCTCCGCAGATTGGCGTCGGCGAACAGCGGGTCATCGGCGAGATGAGGAAGCCCGTATGTACTGCACTGGCCGCGGAACTCAGACTCAGTCACGACGCTCGTTGCCGCGTACCCGTCGGCCAACGCCACGGTGCTGTAGACCGAGGCGATAGTCGGCACCCGCATTGCGTCGTCGTCGAGAAGGACGGCGTCCATGGCCGAGTCCCTGTCACATGAACGCAATGGCGGTGTCGAGCATCGCGAGTTCGATGTGCTGACCGCTGGCGGGGCCCGTCGCTCGAGCGAACAATGCAGCGGTGATCGCCTGCGTCGCGGTGTACGCCGTGGTCTTGTCGCAGACCAACGTCCGGAACAGTTCCGGCGTGCCGGTTGCCGGATGGGCCTGCACACTCGCCAACCCTGACGACGCCTGGATCACGTTGTCGTACGCGCGACGACCGCTGCTCGGACCGTCTGGCCCATATCCCGAGATCGAGGTGTAGATCAGCCGAGGATCGGATTGAGTTCGTGCATCGCCTCCCAGCCCAGACCCATGCGGTCCATTGCTCTAGGGCGGAAGTTTTGGATCAACACGTCGGCGTCCGCGATCAGTCGGCGCATGGCGTCGAGTCCGGCCTCCTGCTTCACGTCGATGACGAGTGATCGCTTGCCACGGTTGTTGTTGACGTAGATGCCT
>CAXMZV010000680.1:0-2669 GCA_964199985.1 Candidatus Ilumatobacter isfjordensis
GCGCTGGTCATGTCATTGACAGTCCGTCGCAATTCAACCACCCCCTCAAAAATCAGGAGCAGGATCGAATGACTCAACGCCTCATCGTCCCCGTCGATGGTTCGGCAGCCGCGTGGCACGCCGTCGACATCGCCATCTCACTCGCCGAGAGGTTGTCGGCACGAGTTCAGGTCCTCGAAGTCGCGTTCGCCCCGACCGATGTGAACGCAGCGCGAGCGCGCCTCGAACACGGGGCGGCCGATCGTCAGCGGCAGGGTGCACCCGTCGACGTTGAGGTGCGGCTCAGCGGCGACAGCGTGGCGTCGGCCGTCGAGGAATTGGTGCTGGCAAATCCCGGCTCGGTGGTGGTGATGGCCTCACACGGTCGTGGCCGATCGGCAGCCTTGCTTGCAGCGTGGCCGAGGACATCCTGCACCGCATCTTCGGTCCCATCATCCTCGTGGGCCCCAAGGTGGGCGCACGACGATTCGACGGTCCCGTCGTCGTCTCGGTCGATGGTTCAGATGAATCGGAGGCGGCAATCCCGCTCGCCGCTGCTTGGGCAATCTAGCTCGGCGTGGCACCGTGGATCATTCACGTCGCCGACCCGAAGGATCGTGTCGCCGAGGGTTCCGGCGTCGTCGATTCGGGTTATCCGGCTCGGCTCGCCCGGGAGCTCACAGCGATGTCGCACCACGAGGTCGAGTTCGAGGAACTCCACGATGAGCACCCTGGTCGCGCCGTGCCCGACTTCGCAGACAGGCTGAACGCATCGCTGATCGTCGCCGCCTCACACGGACGAACCGGCCTGCGTCGACTCACGATGGGCAGCGTCACCTCCGAATTCGTTCGCCACGGCCGTTGCCCAGTGCTCGTCCTCCGCCTTCCGCTTCCCGCGAGCAATCGTGGCGATGCCAGCGCAATGCGCTTGGCGACCTGACCCACGCACAGACCACGACCAGCCCCAATGCTCGCTCACGCAGGCGTCGATGTCGTCGAGCACGGCACCTGACCTCGACCGGATCCTGGCCTGTCGCTGATCGCTCAGGCAGTGACGACCTGAACGCTGAGCATCTCGAACGCCGCCGCGAAGCCCAGCGCTCGGTACATGCGGTTCGTCGCTGCGTTCTCGCTCCGCGTGTTGAGAACGACGGTGTCGACCTTCTGCCGGTCGAGTTGCTGTTGTGCGACCGCCGCGACGAACGCCGCACCATGGCCCTTCTTGCGATGTTCGGGCGGGGTGTACACGAGGCCGATCCGCACAACCCCGAAACGAACTGCAGAGATGAAGAGCTGACTCACCACCTCCCCCTTCGAGCGCCATTCCAGCAGTCGATGCTCATTCACTGCCTGGGCCGCCTGGGCCATCACGTCGTCAGCAGATCGCTCCAGGCCGGTGTCTCGTCTGAACCCGACTCCCCACTCCGTCGCCTGATCAATGCGGCCGGATTCGGTGACGAACACCTTGCCGCGGCGACGTTTCGACGGTTCGACGACGTGCTCCGCTCGATACATCCGGAACAACCTCGGGTCGACCACGGCGCCGTCGGCCTGCTCGGCTAACCGACCAGCCAGGTCCGCGACAGCACCTGCGGGCCCGGTGACGCCGCGCGGTTCCTCGATCGACACGACGTCAGCCATCATCGCGACGCTCTCGGGCGAACACGTCGTCAGGGTGCACGAGCCGCCTGCCACGACGGCGACACCCAACGTGTCCGCCCCTTCGTACACGCGGACGATCTCGACATCAGCCGTCGGCGACACGGCCGTCGACACCATGTTGCAGCCAACTGGGTCGGCTCTGAACAGGTCGCCACACCGATCGAGTGCCGCACCAGCGTCAGTGATCGTCTCCACGTCAGCCATTCCCGAAGCGTCGCACATCGCCGCCGCCCGGAGTGCAGCCATTCATCGAGCGCTCACTATTGTCGCGTCCACTGCAAACGCCGACGCCATTCATCACGCCCAATCCATCACACAGCGATCCATCACACGAACGGAACAACATCATGAGCGAAAACGCACAAGCGGCCTACGACGCCATTCACGCCCTGATCGGTAACGAGCCCGTCCCAGGCGACTGGTTCCAAGTCGATCAGGACCGCATCCAAGCCTTCGCCGACGCAACGCTGGATCACCAGTTCATCCACCTCGATCCCGAACGAGCAGCGCAGACACCGTTCGGCGGCACGATTGCTCACGGCTTCCTCACACTGAGCCTGCTCGTGCACCTGTCGACCAGCATTCCGAGCGATCTCCCCAAGCTGGATGGCGTGCTGATGGGCGTCAACTACGGGATGAACAAGGTTCGCTTCGTCAATCCCGTCCCCTCCGGTTCGCGGGTCCGGGCCACTGCGGCAACCGTCGATGTGCAGCTGAAGGGCAACGCCGTGGACCAGACCCGCGCCATGACCGTCGAAATCGAGGGTGTCGACAAGCCGGCCCTTGTCGCCGAGTGGATCGGGCGAACCGTTTTTGCATAGCCCACCGAGGTGGCCCGTGAACCCCCGTATCCCGCGGATCCATGCGGCGACCGGGACCTTCGGCCCTAGTCGCAACACGCTCGATGGTGTTAACTAGCCAGCGATGACTTCTTGCATGGACACTCACCGATGACCGCACTTGACGAACGCACCGCACCTCCACCCTCTTCTGACGGTCGGCCGCAGCTGGACCGCGGTGACGAGGCC
>CAXMZV010000681.1:0-2664 GCA_964199985.1 Candidatus Ilumatobacter isfjordensis
GTCCGGTGATTTCGACGCAGTCGTCGGTCTCGACCTTGGTGACGGAACTGAGGTTGCTTCTTGACGGGAATCTGCCGGCTCCGTTTACACCGATCGGCTGATGCGAGCTTCGGGAACTACGGTGGGCAGCGAGGGAACATGTCCCGTCGTTGTCTACGGCGCCGCGTCGAAGCGAACGTCGTAAGCGCAGGTGTGGGCGCCGCTGGTCTTGTGGGTGACCCGTTGAACGATTGCCTCGGGGATCAGCGCACGGAGGTAGTCGAGTTCGGCGGCGCAGGCTTGAGGGAAGCGGTTTGCGACAGCCCAGATGGCGCAGTTGTGCAGGTTGATGCGGAAGTGACCGTCGGTGACGGCTTCGAAATCGGCGAGGTATCCCTGCTCGTCCAGGAGTTCGGTGAGGATGGCGACTTGTTCGTCGACGGTCTTGCCTGCCAGTCGGTTCTCGGCGTCGTCGACCATTTGGCGACGGCGGCGATCGAAGACGCGGCCGATGAGTGCAGGTTCCTCGGCTTCCATGTGTTCGAGGAGTTCGATCGGCAGGGTGTCCGCAGCTGTGGCGAACAGCGGCTCGGCAAGTGTCGTTGCCTGGTACCGGTCAGCTGGGCGGCCAGCAGGCCCGTGGTCTTTGCGGGAAACCACCAGCCCAGCGCTACGGAGAGCGGCAAGGTGTTGGCGCACCGCGCTGGACGAGATTTCGAGTGCGACCGCGAGTTCGTCTGAGGTGACGTCACCGTGCCGTTTCAGCACTTCGAGCACATGCCGCTGAGTCGGCGACAAGTCCACGACAGTTGTCATACCAACCAATGATATCAACGACTTCCACTTGTTGCAATTCCGCAAGGTACAAGTTGCGAAACGTGTCCAAGGTCGATAGGAAGGGAGTTCATCGGCGATAGGTTTTGCCGACGTATCGTGGACTGGTCGACATCTGAGTTCGACCAGTCGAAAGGAACCCCCCATGAAGGTTTGGATTGACCAAGATCTCTGTACTGGAGACGGCCTCTGCGAAGAGATCGCTCCCGACGTCTTTTTCGGAATGGATGACGGTCTCTTCTACGTCAAAGAGACCGCCTCCAACTTCGGCGCCGACAAAGTGTTTGACGGCGCCGCCAACCCCGCTGGCGCCGAAGGCCTGGCCCGCATCCCTGACGGCGGTCTCGATGGCGTCATCGAAGCCGCCGAGGAATGCCCCGGCGAATGCATCTTCATCGATGTGGGCGAGTGACGGCCTCCGATGAGTGAGAGCACACGAACCATCGAAGAGCTGACAGAGTCGGACTACGAGTACGGCTTCAGCACTGACCTCGACACCGACATCGCGCCACCGGGCCTCGACGAAAGCGTCGTCCGCCTCATCTCGGCAAAGAAAGACGAGCCGGAATGGCTCCTCGAATGGCGCCTCAAGGCCTACGAGGCGTGGCTTGGAATGGAGGAGCCCGACTGGGCCAAGCTCGAGATCGCACCGATCGACTACAACGCGATCAGCTACTGGGCAGCGCCCAAGCAGAAGCCTGTCCTCGACAGCATGGACGACGTCGACCCCGACATCCGCGACATGTTCGACAAGCTCGGCATCCCGCTCCATGAGCAGAAAATGCTCAGCAACGTCGCCGTCGACGCCATCGTCGACTCGGTCTCGGTGACCACCACGTTCAAAGCAACACTTCTCGAAGCCGGCGTGATCTTCTGCTCGTTCTCCGAAGCGGTCCGCGATTACCCGGAACTGGTGCGCGAGCACCTCGGATCCGTGGTGCCAGTGCGTGACAACTTCTTTGCCGCGCTGAACTCTGCGGTGTTCTCCGATGGGTCGTTCTGCTACATCCCCAAGGGCGTTCGCTGCCCGATGGAGCTGTCGACGTACTTCCGCATCAACTCGATGAACACCGGTCAGTTCGAGCGCACGCTGATCGTCGCCGAAGACGATTCCCATGTGTCGTACCTTGAAGGGTGCACGGCGCCGCAGCGCGACGAAAACCAACTGCACGCAGCGGTTGTCGAACTGGTGGCTAAGGATCGTGCCGAGATCAAGTACTCCACCGTTCAGAACTGGTACCCCGGCGACGAAAATGGTGTCGGTGGCATCTACAACTTCGTCACCAAACGAGGCCGTGCCCACACCGACGCAAAGATCTCATGGACTCAGGTCGAGACCGGCTCGGCGATCACCTGGAAGTACCCGAGCGTGATCCTGCAAGGTGACCGCAGTATCGGCGAGTTCTATTCGGTGGCGCTGTCCTGCAAGCGCCAGCAGGCCGACACCGGCACCAAGATGATCCACATCGGCAAGGACACCACGAGCACCATCATCTCGAAGGGGATCTCTGCCGCCCACGGTCAGAACACCTACCGCGGATTGGTCAAGATCATGCGCTCGGCCGAGAATGCTCGCAACTACAGCCAGTGCGACTCGCTGCTGCTGGGTAAAGACTGCGGCGCCCACACCATCCCGTATATCGAGGTGAAGAATCCCACCGCTCAGATCGAGCACGAAGCGTCGACGTCAACCGTCGGCGAAGACCAGCTCTACTACTGCCGCCAGCGCGGCATGACCGAAGAAGATGCAATGTCGATGATTGTCAACGGCTTCTGCCGCGAAGTATTCAAGGAACTCCCGATGGAGTTCGCCGTCGAAGCTCAGCGCCTGCTGAGCGTCAGCCTGGAAGG
>CAXMZV010000682.1:0-2653 GCA_964199985.1 Candidatus Ilumatobacter isfjordensis
TGGCAACGGATGAAAGTTCATCCGGCCATTCTCTCAGACTCTCAGCCCATGTAAGTTCGGTCCATCACGCGAATGCGTGATGCGAGTGCACCCATCAGCTTGTGTGCAATCGAGGGCACCTCGTCGAGCACGTTGATGAAACGGCGCTGGTCGATGACCAACAGCGTGCAGTCCGTGGCACACACCACCGACGCGGTACGGGGGCCGTGGTCGAGCAGCGAGAGCTCACCGACCACGTCGCCGTCGCTGAGCGTGGCGATCTTGCGGTTGTTGCGCTTGATGTTGACCTCGCCGCTCAGAATGATGAACGCCTCGCGTCCCATCTCGCCCTGATCGACGACGAGCGTGCCCGCGGTCATGGTGATCTCGTCGGCCGCCTTGGCGACCTTTTCCAGCTCCTTCTTGCTGCACGCGCTGAACAGCGGCACGTTCTTGAGACTGTTGAGTTGCGCTTTCATGCTGGCCATGGCGGTCACACTAGACGCGGGCCTCTGTGTCGGGTGTCACCGAACGCTGCGAGGAAGTCAGAACGTGATCAGAGCGGAGAGGTAGTCGTCCGGGGCCTCGTAGCCGAGCAGGTTGAACACCGTCGCAGCAACGTTCGCAAGCCCGTGCGCGTCCCCCGGCCGGCCATCGGCCATGTGGTACTCGCCGTCGTAGTTTGGGTCGTGGATCGCGAACGGAACCGGGCTGAGCGTGTGGCTGGTCTTGGGCGACCGGACGCCGTTCGCATCTGTCGTGTACATCACGTCGGCGTTGCCGTGATCTGCGGTGTATACGAGCACGCCGCCGAGGTCGTCGATCACGGCAATGAGCTGCGCCATGCACTCGTCGATCACTTCCATCGCTTCGACAGTGGCGTGCAAGTGGCCGGTGTGGCCGACCATGTCGCCGCTCGGAAAGTTCAACCGGCCGAACCGGTACTCACCCGAGCGGAGGAGGTCGATTGTCTCGGCGGTGATCTCGCGCACCTTCATGGCCGGGGTCGTGTCGAACTCGACGTTGTCGGAGGGGATCTCGATGTAGGTCTCGAGTGACTCGTCGATGTAGCCGGACTTGTTGCCGTTCCAGAAGTAGGTGACGTGGCCGAACTTCTGTGTCTCGCTGATCGCAAAGCTCTTCACGCCCTCGACACACAGGAACTCACCCATCGTCCGGTCGATTGCCGGTGGTTCGACGAGGTACTGCTTCGGGATCAAGGCGTCGCCGTCGTACTGCAGCATCCCGGCGAAGAACACGTCGGGGTGGGCTTCGTCGTTGGCGCTCGTGCGGTCGAACACCTCGAAGTCGTCTTCTTCGAAGGCGCGGGAGATCTCGATGGCTCGGTCGCCGCGATAGTTGAAGAGGATGACGGTGTCGCCGTCGACGATCTTGCCGACAGCGTGCCCTCCGGAGTCACCGACGACGAACCGGCCGAGGTACTGATCGCCCTTGTCGGTCTCGGAGTACATCGTCTCAACGGCTTCGGTAGCCGAGCCGAAGACAGGACCCTCACCGTGCACATGACACATGTAGCCCCGCTCGACCATGTCCCAGTCGGCTTCGTAGCGATCCATCGTGATCGTCATCCGGCCACCGCCGGAGGCGATGCGGAAGTTGCGATCGTCGTCAGTGGCGTTGATCTCCGCGAGTACCGCCTCGGTCCGCTCGATGTAGTCGAGTGCTGAACGCGCAGCGACGTCGCGACCGTCGTGGAGGATGTGTACCGCACAGCTCGTGACGCCCTCATCCGCCGCGCGTCGCAGCAGGAGGTAGAGGTGTTCGTTGGTCGAGTGCACGCCACCGTCGGAATGCAGCCCAAGCAAGTGGAGCGTGCCCGCCTGCTCACCTGTGCATCGTGCGATGGCCTGCTTCCACACGTCGGTCTCGAAGATCGCCCCGTTGCTCAGCGCCTTGTTCACGAGCTTGGCGCCCTGGGCGAAGATGCGCCCGGCGCCGAGCGCGTTATGGCCAACCTCGCTGTTGCCCATGTCGTCGTCGGTGGGCAAGCCAACCGCTGGGCCGTGCGCCGCCAACTCGGTGTACAGCTCACTGGCGCAGAGCTGATCGAGGGTCGGGGTCTCGGCTTCGGTCACTGCGTTGCTCGGACCGGCGGGAGCGACGCCGACACCATCGGCGACGACGACCAGCACCGGGCCGGGTCGGCCTGCGAACGACGGATGCTTCTGCAACGACAACGTCATGCGTCCAGGCTAGGGATGAGATGGCGAGGAGAAGGGGACGACTTGGTGCCAGGCGCCATCTCGTCCGGCTACCAGGCGTCGACGATCGAGCGCTCCGGCTTCCACCCGGTGGCATCGGTCAGCTTGCTCGACGAGATGCGTTGCGAGCGGGCGAGGCTCTCCAGGGTCACCCCACCGAGTCGGGCCAACTTTGGCGGTATCAACCGCAGACGTTTCCGGCCGACAGCGTGGGCCAGTGCCGCCGCGTGATCGCCGCGGACCGTCGGGTCGGGCTCGGCGACGTTGTACAGACCGGCGGGAGCCTCGAGTGCTGCGACCACCGCGGCCGCGGCATCATCGATGTGGACCCATGAGACGAACGCAGCGGCTCGGCCGGGGATTCCGAACACGCCGCGTTTCGCCGTCGACCGAATCAGGTTGGGGTGGGCGCTGTCGTCAGCGAAGAACATGCCGAAACGCAGCGCGACTCC
>CAXMZV010000683.1:0-2651 GCA_964199985.1 Candidatus Ilumatobacter isfjordensis
CGACCTGACCGCCGCCGTGCTTGAAGCCGGCGAGACGCTCGACGTCATCATGATCCCGAAGGTCGAAGGTCCCGAGGACATCCACTATGTCGACCGGCTGCTCGCTCAGCTCGAAGCCAAGGCGGGCCTGCAGAAGCCGTTGCTCATCCACGCCATCCTCGAAACCGCACGGGGCATGGCCAACGTCGAGGAAATCTGTGCTGCGTCGCCGCGCATGCAAGGCCTGTCGCTCGGCCCGGCCGACCTTGCTGCCAACCGCCGCATGAAGACCACCCGCGTCGGCGGCGGCCACCCTGGCTACTTGGTGCGCACCGACCCGCCATCGGTGACTCGGGAGGACGGAACGGCTGAGACCGACATCAACGCTGATCGCACCACCTATCAGCAGGATCTGTGGCACTACACAATTGCTCGTATGGTCGACGCCTGCGTGATGAACGGCATCCTTCCGTTCTACGGCCCGTTTGGCGACATCAAGGACACCGTTGCCTGCGAGGACCAGTTCCGCAACGCCTACCTGCTCGGCTGCGTCGGGGCCTGGAGCCTCCACCCCGTACAGATCGATGTTGCCAAGAAGGTGTTCAGTCCCGACCCCGCCGACGTCGCCCATGCCCAGCGAGTGATCGCCGCGATGGGCGACGGCACCGGAGCACTGATGCTCGACGGCAAGATGGAAGACGACGCCTCGGTCAAGCAGTGCCACGTCGTCGTGGAACTTGCCAAGGCGCTGTCGGCCAGTGACCCTGAACTCGCCGCCAGCTACGGATTCTGAAAGAAGCGATCAATGTCGACCAATTCAACGACCGATCTCCGCCCCCGTCGCTCGGTGCTCTACATGCCCGCAGCCAACGAGCGCGCTCTCGAAAAGGCGAAGGCCATCCTGGCTGACGCGATCATCTTCGATCTCGAAGATGCGGTGGCCCCTGATGCCAAGCCCGATGCCCGCGACAAAGCGGTCGCCGCTGTCCTGTCGGGCGAGTACGGCAACCGCGAGTTGACCATCCGCTGCAACGGCCTCGACACCGAGTGGGGCGCCGACGACATCGCCGCAGCCGGAGCCGTGTCACCCTCCGCTGTGGTGATCCCGAAGGTCGACACCGTTGAACAGGTCGACGCCGTGTCGGCACAGCTTGACGCTGCAGGTGCATCTGCTGACACGATGATCTGGCCGATGATCGAGACACCGACCGCCATGTTCAACGTGCGTTCGATTGCTGCGCATCCGCGTGTTGCTGTGCTGGTCATGGGCACCAACGACCTCGCGAAAGAGCTGCGTTCGCCAATCGTTCCCGGGCGCCACCCGCTCGTGGCGCACCTCGCCACTGCGTTGCTCGCTGCTCGCGAGGCGGGAAAGGTCATCCTCGACGGCGTCTACAACGACGTGAAGAACCCCGATGGTTTCGCCGCCGAATGCGAGCAAGGAATGGAGATGGGCTTCGACGGCAAGACGTTGATCCACCCCAGCCAGGTGGAGCCGGCAAACGACGTGTGGGCGCCGAGTGCCGACGAAGTCGAGTATGCACAACGGGTCATTGCAGCGTTCGACGAGGCAGTCGCCGAAGGCAAAGGTGTGGTCACGGTCGACGGTCGAATGATCGAGAACCTGCACGTCGACAACGCCCGACGCGTGCTCGCTACCTCAGCTGCCATCGCCGCCCTGCAGTAGTTGCGTCACATCGGGCCCCGACCCCGATGTGACTCAATCGAGGTTGTTGTCGGGGCGGTCGCCGCTGATGGAGACGCGGCGGAGGACACGCATGTGCGGCCAGTTCCAGATCGCGGAGTCGACGTGGGCGCGCTGGTTGAACCAGTACGGCGGCATGAAAGCCGACGACGCGAAACGCCTCAAGCAACTCGAGGTCGAGAACTCGGCGCTGAAGAAACTGCTCGCTGAAGCCGAGTTGGACAAAGCAATGTTGAAGTTCTTGAACGAGGAAAAATGGTGACCCCGAACCGTCGCCGCCAAGCCGTGATCGTGCTTGAAGACGAGTTCGGGGTTTCTGAGCGCCGCGCCTGCAAAGTCGTTGGTCAACACCGTTCCACCCAACGCCTCCCGCCACCAGCACGGACCGCTGCGGACGATCAGATTCGAGCGCATCTCTGCGACACCGCTCGACGCCGCCCGCGCTGGGGATGGCGCAGAGCCGCCAAAGATTTGCGCCGCAACGGCCACCAGGTCAACAACAAACGGGTCCGCCGATTGTGGCGCGAGGAAGGACTGCGGCTGCCGACCAAGAAACGTAAGAAACGACTGACCGGCGTCGGCACCCATGTTGGTGCGATGTCACTGATCGCGCCGAACGCTCTGTGGGCGCTCGACTTCCAGTTCGATGCGACCATTGACGGTCACCAAGTGAAGCTGTTGAACGTGATCGATGAGTTCACCCGTTAATGCCTGACAATCGTGGTCGACCGGGTCCATCGACGCCGAACGCGTCGTCGCGATCCTTCAACGATTGGTGATCGAGGCGGCCGGCCACCAGCGTTTGTCGGTTCGACAATGGTCCCGAGTTCGTGTCGAACGCGGATGCTGACTGGTGTCAAGAGACCGGTGTCGACAGCGTGTTCATCGATCCCGGCTCGCTATGGCAGAACGCGTGGGTCGAGTCGTTCAACGGCCGGTTACGCGATGAGCTGCTCAACTTGTTGCA
>CAXMZV010000684.1:0-2644 GCA_964199985.1 Candidatus Ilumatobacter isfjordensis
GAACGCCACCGCTGTGCTCGTGTGGGAGTGCTGCGACGGGACGGCGTCGACCGAGGCCATCAGCGACGAGCTGGCCGATGCGTTCGGCCAGTCGGCGGCGTCGATCCTTGGCGAAGTTCAGTCAGTCGTGCGTCGCTTTGCCGAGAGTGGACTGCTCGACGCACGTGACGAACCCAACTTGGTTCGTGGGGACGAACAGCCGATGGCGGCCGATCTCGAGGCTCGACCGACGACGGACGCACTCCGTCGGCTCGGCCCATATGCCGCACTCGGTGCTCGCGTGATGATCGACGTCCACGACTCCAACGCGGTGGCCGACGAGCTCGAGCGAGTGCTCGAGTCCATCGAGGTTCCGGCACAAGACGTGAGGGGCGCTGACGTTGTCACGCTCGTGGCCTGGGGTAACGGTGAAGGCAAATGGGAGCTCGACGCGGCCGGTTGCCGGGTGACCGCACCGGATGAGTCGATGCTCGCGGACTTCGTGCTGTGGGAGATCACACGCTTGGCTGTCGAGCACTCGCCGCGCCATTTGGTGATTCACGCCTCGGCAGTCGCCCGTGACGGGCGCGCGATCGTCTTTCCCGCTGCGCCCAACTCGGGCAAGTCGACGCTCGCCACCATGCTGGTCGAAGCAGGATTCGACTATCTGACCGACGAGGCGACTGCCATCGATCTCGCCACCGGCGAGATCCTGCCCTACCCGAAACCGATCACGCTCGATCCAGGCACACAACGACTCCTGCCACACCTCGACCCGCACGGACTCCCCGGCGCCTCGACGAAGTGGCGCATCGCGCCGACCATGCTGCGTCGCGACGCAGTGGCAGATCGCGCCATGCTTGCTCACATCGTGCTGCCGCACCACGAGGCCGGTGCTGACAACACACTCGTTGCCGCCAACACGATCGATGCGGTCGTCGAGCTGCTGTCCGCATCTTTCAACCTGTCAGCGCTCGGTCATCCCGTGGACGACGTCACCGCACTCGCCTCACGCTGCAGCGTTCACACCTTGCGTCACGACGGCGTCGAGGGCCCGGTCGCTGCCATCGAATCGCTGATTGGTGCGGTCCGATGACAGCAACGGGCGAACCCGTTGCCGCCCTGGACGTGCTGCGCGTCGCCGCAAGCCATGGTCTGCCCGGTGCTGAATTGGCGGACGCCGCGGCGGGAATGGAGCTTCGGCTGACCGAGGAAGTGATCATGCTCGCCAGCCAGCATCGCGTGCAGGGATTGCTGTGGTCTGCCGTCGACGACGGTCTAATCGTTGGTGACGACCAGCAGATGTTGGCCGCACGCACGGCGTACGACGATGCACTGATGCACTGTCAGACAGCAGTCGCAACAGCGGCTCAGGCACTCGAGGTGCTCCGTGGCGCGGAGGTCGATGTGCGCGTGTTGAAGGGCGTGGCCACGTCACGCCTCGACTACGCCGACCCGGCGGATCGGATGTTCGGCGACGCTGATCTCCTCGTTCGTCGCGATGGCTACGGCGCTGCGCTCGCTGCGCTGACCAACGCCGGCTTTCTCCGGGAGCAGCCCGCAGTGCGTGGATGGTGGGAGCAGCGGTTCGGCAAGGCCGTCGTGTTCAGGGCGCCCGCCGGTGGTGAGCTCGATCTGCACTTGGCCATTACCGGTGGCTACTTCGGAGCGCGACTCGACCACGAGGAGTTGTGGGCAACCGCAAGCGATCCGTTCGACGTCGGAGGAGTCGACGCGCGCGGGCTTGATGCTGAAGGCCGGTTGCTGCACGCGTGTGCGCATGCGGTCCTCGGCGGTGGCTCGGGCCTTCGAACGATGCGCGACATCGCACAGCTCGTGCTGGTCACCGGAGCCGACTGGCGGCTGGTCATCGAGCGAGCTCGACGCCACGGATGCGATCTCGTGGTTGCTGGCGCGGTCCGAGCAGCCTGGGCTGACCTCGGTCTCGACCACCAGCACCCCCTGCTGCAATGGGCAGCACGATTCACGCCCGACCTCGTGCAGCAACGGGCGTTCGCCGCATACACCGCTGCGTTCGACCAGGGATGGGCGCCTGAGGGACACAGCGTGCTCGCCGCACTCGGCCCCCTCGACCGCGCCCGGTTTCTCGCCGGCCTGGCGGCTCCCTCGCGCGCCAGCATGCGAGCACGCGGTCGAACCTGGCCCGAGCACCTCCGTCTCGGCGTGGCGGCCGTTCGACGTCGCTCCTGACGAATCGCTGCCCCGAGCTGCGGAGTTGTTGGGAGCGCACGACGTTTGGCGAAGCCCATGCGGTGGCTCGTTGGACACCGTTCGGTATTGTCGCCGCCGCATGACAGATCAACGAGATATGGGTGGCCACCGATGACAGCACTGCAGGACGAACTCGACGCGGCAGTCACCGCCGTTCGCCAGGCAAGCGTTCTCTGCGCGGCGGCCCAAGGGCGGCTCGCAGCGGGCGACACGCTCACCAAGACTGACGACAGCCCGGTGACTGTCGCCGACTTCGCAGCCCAAGCCGTGGTGTGCGCCGAGCTCGCTGACGCGCTCGGCTCGGTGGCCATGATCGGCGAGGAAGACGCCGACGATCTACGCGACCCGGCGCAGCAGCCCCTTCTCGAGGGAGTCTCCGAACTGGTCCGCGGTTCGCGGGCGCACGCATCGTCGGACGACGTGCTCAGGTGGA
>CAXMZV010000685.1:0-2642 GCA_964199985.1 Candidatus Ilumatobacter isfjordensis
GATCTCAAGGTGCTTGGACCTCGAGCTGGTGCCGCAGGGCTGGCGGGAGATATTGCGAAAGGCGCTGCTGCGGGTGGCGTCGGAGCCCTTGTGGCCGGCCCAGCGGGAGCACATCTGGCGGGCACCGCCTCGGTCACGGGACATTGCTACCCGGTGTGGACTGGGTTCCGGGGTGGCGGCAAAGGAGTGGCCGCGAGCGTTGGTCAGTGCCTCGCCACGTTCCCTGCATACTTCCCGATCGACGTTGCAGTGGCTGCCGTCACCGCCTCGAACCCGAAGTGGAAGCAGCAAGCCTTCGCCGCAGCGCTGGCTTCGAGTGCCTGCTGGGTGATTGGCGCTGTGGTCTGGTGGGCGAAGGGCTGGCCCAACCTCTGGGGACCGAAGCCGTCGGCGCTCCTCCCGCTCGCGGCAGCCACCACGAGCACAATCATTGCCCAACGATTCCTGGCCGCCGGACCGCCGATCCCTGATACCGAAACCACCAAGCCAGCAATTTCAGAGGGAGCAGCATGATCGGTCTCTGTGTCGACTCGAACAGCCAGCTGCCCGAATCGCTCGCCGAACGGTTCGGCATCGTCGTCGTTGCGCTCACCGTGACGATCGACGGCGTCGATCATCTCGAAGGTGTCGATATCACCGACGCCGAGTTCTATGCAGCGTGGGATGACGGTCGCACCCCGAGCATTTCGACCAGCCAGCCATCGCCGGGCCAGTTCGTCACCGCCTACCAGCAGCTTGTCGACAGAGGAGCGACCGAGATTCTGTCCATCCACGTCGCCGATGCAATGAGCGGAACGCTGAATTCCGCACGGCTCGCTGCCCAGTCCGCAGCGGTGCCGGTCACGCTCGTCGATTCCATGACGGCGAGTTTCGGGATCTCCTGTTGTGCCTGGGCTGCCGCCGATGCCGTCGCAGCCGGAGCGTCGATCGACGAAGCTGCTCAGATCGCTGGTGAGCGTTCGGCCGCCCTTGGATCGTCGTTCATCGTTGGTGTCCCACAGCTCACGGAGCGGTCCGGACGGGCGCGAGGTGCGGGAGTCGAGGCCGCGGCGAGTGAGGGCATCCCTGTGCTGTCGATGGCCGGGAGTGACATTGCGGTGCTCGACACCGTGACCACGGTCGACGCTGCCGTCAGTGCAATGGCTGACTACGCGCTCGGCTGGACACCCAGCTCGCCAGATGGGCTCAGGGTGGCCATCGGAACGTCGGACGTGTCGAGCGGCGTCGTCAGTGCCGCCCTCACTGACGCGTTGCGTGGACATACCGCGCTGGCCGAGCCGCCCGTGCAGTACACGATCGGCCCGTCGATTGGCGCTCATACGGGCCCGGGAACTGCTGGCCTCTTCGTCTTCTGATCCCGTGTCCGCCTGACACTCGCTGTCAAGCGGAGAGGTCAGACGGACACCCTGAGGTCGGGCGTCGGCTGTCAGGCTTTGGCGAGAGGATTGCGGGTGGTGTGTTCGGCCCGCTCACGCAATGCAGCGGGAACCACGGGGGCCAGCATGCCGTAGGGCGCAGCGCTGTACAGGTGATGGATGCGGTGCGCTTCGGCGAGTCGGTCGAACGGTGCGATGCGGCGGTTCTCGAACCAGTTGAGCCGTCCATGGATGTACACGTCGTGCACGAGCGCGTATGCCGCGCCGTAGGCCGTGACACCGATGCCGACGGGGACAAGCACGCCGAACCCGTCCCAGTTGAATCCGGCGAAGAACCCGAGGTTCACCAGGGCAGCAAACATGACCGGATACCAGTCGTTGGCCTCAAACCGGTGCAGCATTGGACGGTGGTGACTGCGATGCAAGAATTCGCCGATGCCGTGCATGACCCAACGATGGATTGCCGCGGTGATCGGTTCCATCACCAGGAACGCGACGATCGCGATCAGGATCGTCGCGATGGATGGCATGCGCTGAACGCTAACCCGACTCAGGCCGACGTGTCTCGCCCGTCAGTCCCATTTTGCCCGGCAAGGCGCGACAGTCAGAGGTAGGCGGCGAGCGCTTCGGCGAGCTGAACGTCCATGACGCCGTGTTCGCTGGCCACCTCGGCGAGCCAATCAGGGCGAAACACGCTGCACACCGCAATGGGCTCGTCGAGGTCGGACCCCCCGATCGCCAGCTGCACGAACGAACGCACGTAGTCGGGTGGGCGCAGATCCCGTCCGAGTTCAACCAGCGCGTAGGGATCGGGCGTTCGTTCCGCCGGTGGCAGTGAGAAGAAGCTTTGCGATGTCGGCCCGGTCGGTCCACCGGCGAGGCCCGGCCCGTCGAGCACGATCGCGCCGTGCACCTGCGACGAACGTGCGCCCGCAAGTTGCAACGCGATGTAGGCCCCGAGACCGCGTCCGAGCACGGAGATCTTGCCGTCGGGGCTCTGTGCGACGAGCGCGGCAAGCGCCGCATCTGCATCACCAAGCAACAGTTCGGCCGTGTATCCACCGCCACTCGGAATACTTGAGGCCCCGTGCCCGGTGAAGTCGAGTCCGACGATCGCTCCGGTCCACGAATCGGCCAACTCAGGCACCGTTGCCGGAGTGTGGTCACCCAGTCCGTGCAACAGGAGGAGTGGGCGAGCCGCTGGATCGGTCGCATCACGCAGGTGATGTAACGCCAGGTCGACCTTGTTGTGACGCAGCATCGTGG
>CAXMZV010000686.1:0-2642 GCA_964199985.1 Candidatus Ilumatobacter isfjordensis
GGCCTGGTCGAAGAGTTCGGTGAGATTGGCTCGACTGGTTGGGGCGAGACGATCGCCCACACCGGCGAGCAGTGGACTCGCCGGAAAGCCCGCTGATGCCAACCGGATCGCCGGGGCAAGGATGACATCGAGGGGGAGTGAGCCGAAGCGCTCGTGCAGCGTCACCCAGCCGTCGACACACCCGGGCACCGTGACCGAACGGACATCGAGCTTGAACGGCATCTCCGTGCAGCCCTCCGACCGCAGTTCGTCCGGGTCAGCGCCCGAACCTGCTCGGCCAGCCGCATTGAGGGCGAAGACCTCACCATCGACGTGCACGAGCGCAAACAAGTCGCCACCCATCCCGCACAAATGTGGACCGGTCACGGCGATGGCTGCGTTCGTGGCAATCGCGGCGTCGACCGCATTGCCGCCCCGAGCAAACATCTCGGTGCCAGCTGCCGTTGCCAGGTGATCCGCACTGGCGACGAGGTGATGCGGCGCCCTGACCGTCGCCCGCGGCGGATGTTGGTACGTCATGATCCGACCCTAGGTCCCACGTCTTCGATCGCTTGCGTGCGAGTGGTTGACGCCGAATCCGGTCGGGCGGGTGCAAGTGATGCCAACATCAGTGCATGTACGCAGTCGCAACGTTCCTCGTGGTGGCCATCCTGTCGATGGCCTTCACCCGTCTGGCCGCCGGCGCTCTGATCGCCACAGGTCTGCCACCAGATGTGGCCAGCTTCCAGGCACGGTCAGCTTTCAGCGGGGCGGGCTTCACCACGACAGAGGCCGAGAACGTCGTGAACGACCCGGGCCGACGCAAGATCATTGGGCTCACGATGTTCGTCGGCAACCTCGGAACCCCCACGTTGGTCGTCACCGTGCTCGTTGGCTTCCTGGCCCCCGGTCCGGGCGACACCACCGATCGGGCATTGGTCACGGTCTCCGGCCTCGCGCTCGCCGTGATGTTGGTTGCCAACGGCCCGATGCAGCGAGCGCTCGTGAAGCTCGGCCAGCGGGAGGCGCGGCGCCGTCTGCTCCCGCGCCTCGAGAACCACATGGTCGAACTACTCACCGTCGGTGACGACTACGTGATTGGATCGGTCCAAGTCATGGACAGCGCCGGGCCGATGCTGCGCAGTCTGCGCAGCATCGACGACGCACTTCCAGCGGTACACGTGCTTGGTGTTCAACAGCGCGAAGGGTTCTTCGGAACGCCGCCGGTCGATATCGAACTGGCTGCTGGCGACAGCATCATCGTGTACGGCCGGCGCAGCGATCTGGAGCATCTGTCCGAGGGAGGGTGAGACCGTAGGGTGTGCTCAAGACCCTGAGCCGAGAGGCATTGAGATGCTTGAACTGATCCCCGATCTGCCAGACAACACCGTCGGGATACGTGCGATCGGCGACGTCGAGGACGAGGACTACGAGGACGTGCTCGTTCCGGAGATCGAGCGTCGGCTCGCTCACCACGACAAGATCCGCCTGCTCTACGTGCTCGGCCCAGAGTTCGAAGGATATGAGGCCGATGCGGCCTGGGAGGACGCCAAGTTGGGGATGCGGACGTTCACGTCCTACGAGCGCATTGGCATCGTCACCGACTCCCCACTGATCCGGCGGTCGGTCAAGGCTTTTGGCTGGCTGATGCCAGGCGACGTGAAGGTTTTCCCCGTGGCTGATCTGGACGGCGCCACGGCCTGGATTCGAAGCTGACGGCTCCACCGCGCCGAGGCCGTCGCTCGACTCTCGATCCTGCGTCTACGGTCGCGGGCGTGCGATCAGCCGGCGGCGAGACGATTCGGAACGGCTTGCTGACCGTCTGGGCCGGACTCACGCTCGTCGGCGTGTTCGGGCCGTGGTTGCGGTCGGGGTCGTCCACTCGGTCGAGCTTCGAGTTACTCGATCTTGCAGAACGGTTGGGGTTTGCGTCGAGTGGCCTCTTCGTTTGGGTCGTACGGCCTTGGCCGTTCGTTCCCGTTGTGATCGTGGCTGCGTTGATCGCCGGCTGGTCAGCCCGGCCGATCGTGGCTGCGGCGCTCAGTGTGGCGATGTCGGTCTACGTGATCGCCGTTGCAGCTGCGGTTCTCAACGCTCCGGACGCTGGGCTGATCGCCGTCGAATGGGGAGCAGGCGTCACGATGGTTGGCGGCGTCTGTCTGCTCGCCACATCGTGTTGGATCTGGGCCACTCCGCGTTCATCCTGACCAGACATTGCGCTCGATCATCACATCGCGGAGCAGTTCCACGTCGTCAGTCATGACACCATCGACGCCGAGATCAAGCAGGCGGTGCATCTCGGGCGCATCATTGATGGTCCACACGTGGACGGGCACCCCGGCACGCCGGGCGTTCGAGATGAAGCGTTCGTTCACGACCGTGAGGCGGCCCGTCGATGTCGGGACCTGCGCCGCACGGGGGTGCGTTCCCGACAAGCGGCCTGCGAGGCGCAGCGATGCAATCTCGGACGGCGCCATCGAGGTGAGCAGCCCCGAGCCAAGGCGCGAGCGCAGGGTGCGCAGCCGCTTGAGGCTGAACGAGCCGACGCAGATCTGCGGCAGCAAGCTTCGTTGTTCGACCAGTTCGATGAGGGGCGCGACCGCTTCTTCGGACTTGCAGTCGATGTTGAACCGATGGTCGGGCCACCGGTCGAGCAGGTCGGC
>CAXMZV010000687.1:0-2636 GCA_964199985.1 Candidatus Ilumatobacter isfjordensis
GGGCACCGCCGCCGCGAATGACGACGATTGCATCGAGACCTCCGCGCAGCGCGAGTCGAGCGACCGCTGCCGTCACCATGTTCTCGGCCAGGTCGCCCTGGACGCGGACATCGGCCACGGCGAGCTGGAAACCGAAGCCGCTGCGGACCAGCTCGTCATGGAAGTCGTGCCACGCAGCCGTTCCGACACTCGTGACCACGCCGACACGCAGCGGGACCGGCGACAACACGCGGCGCTTGTTCGTGTCCATCAGACCTTCGGCGACCAATCGGCGGATGACCTCGTCACGCGACTGGGCGATGTCGCCGATCGTGTACTTCGGATCGAGGCTGGCCATCTTGAACCCGAGGCGTCCACCCTGCGCCCAGAAGTCGAGGTGTCCGTGGATCCGGACCTTCATGCCGTTGCGCAGCTCGAGACGGAACTTGCGCAACATGCCGGCCAGGCGGGCCTTGGTCGGCGCGAACAACTGGACGTTCATCACCGCCTTGCCGCTCTCACCGTTCTCGATGAGGTCGAAGTAGGTGTGCGGGCCGCTATTGCGGAGTCCGCTGATCTCGCCGCGCACCCAGATCCCGTCGCGGAAACCCCGCCGGAGTTGGTCGTTAATCGCGTCTGCCAACTCACCGACAGTGAATGTGGGGTCGACAACCTCGTCGGGCACGACATCGTCGAAGTCAAACGCGGGCTGGCTCACAGTGCTCGATTCAATCAGGCTCTGCCGTGCAGAGCATCGATGGCCGGGCGCTCAGGCGCCGAGTTGGCGGACGGATCCGCCGGGAGGAGTCTCGTTGTCGTCCTCATCGCGAGGAAGGGCGAACAGCTCGCCGTCGACGGGGAGACTGCGTTCCTGACGGATGCCATCGAGCTCGCGCAGCGGACGTTCGAGGGCCCGGCGGCGCGTGCCGGCGAGCAGTTCGAATTCCTTCTCGACGCCCTCGAACCGCTTCTTCACCTTGTCGACCTGCTCGGAGTACTTGCTCCACTGTGTGCCGAACTTGCCAATCAACTGCAGGATCTGATCGCTGGTCTGCTCGATCATGAAGTTGTCGAACGCCTGGCGAATGACGCCAAGGAACGCGAACAGGGTGAGCGGCGAACACATGACGATCTGCTGCTTCATTGCATCGTCGAGCAACGACGGATCGTGCTCATGGATGAAACTTGTCAGCTGTTCGTTCGGAATGAACAGCAGCACGGAATCGACTGCCTGCTGGTCGCCGGTGTTGCCGTACTCGCGCTTGGCGAGTTCCTTCACCCGCAACCGGACATCGCGCAGGAAGTTCTTGAGGTGGGTCTCGCGCTCGGCGTCGGTGCCCGCCTCGAGGTAGCGCAGGTACGAAGCCATCGGGAACTTGACGTCCATATAGAGCGCGTGGTCCTTGGGCATCGGGAACGTGTAGTCCGGGCGGCCGGTGGCGCCATCGATCTGGCTTTGCTTGAAGTAGTTGGTGTTCTCGACGAAACCGGCCATACGCAGGACGTCTTCGGCCATGCGTTCACCCCACTGGCCGCGGGCCTGCGGGTTGGCAATGGCGGTCCGCAACGCCTGCGCGGATTCAGCAACAGCGGCCGCGACATCGGCATGGGCTTTGAGGGAGGTCTCGACCTGGCCAAACTTCTCGGCATTCGTGCGGCCCAACGCATTGACCATGTCGGTGAGCTTGGTCAACTCGGTGCGCATCTCGCCGTGCACCTGATCCAGCCGGGTGTCGATGACGTCCTTTTTCGCGGCCAGGTCGGCGCTGGCATGTTGCTGGACCTGCGATGCCGTGGCGCCCAGCTGCTCGCGCTGGAGCACTGCGCTCTGCTGAAGTGCCGCCGCGACGGCAGCATCGCGCTCGGCGGTGGCCTGCTCGCGTACGACGGCCACCGCGCTGTGCACCGCGGCATCAATGGACAGCGCCAGCGACTCGTTGGTGAGTGACTGCGCCCCGAGTTGCTGAGTGAGATCGGCCGAGGCCTGTTGCTCTGCTCGGCGCAGTGCGAAGAAATAGGCCGCAGCAGCGGCGCACCCGGCCAGGACCAGGCCGAGGAGGACAACGACGATCAACATGTGGCCCACGGTAGGGATTGGGTGTCACAGAGTTCGCGGATGCGCCCTGACCAGGCGCGATGTGGAAAACGGCAGCAGGCGGCGACCGATCGGCTAGGCAGCGATCGCTACCCTGCACTCACGATGTCGTATCAGGAGCCCGAATTCCTCCCGTGGGACGGACGCAGAGTTCCGATCACATTCGTCGCCGGCTACCTCGGTGCGGGCAAGACCACCGCGATCAACGAGCTGCTCGCTGTCGCCGATCGCCCGATTGCCGTACTGGTCAACGATGTCGGCAAGATCAACATTGATGCGTCCCTGATCGCCAGACGGCACGGTGACACGGTGGAACTCACCGACGGGTGCGTGTGCTGCAGCCTCACCGACGGTTTCGGCGCAGCGTTCGACCAACTGCGTGCTCGCGAGACTCCGCCGGACCACGTCGTCGTGGAATTGAGTGGTGTCGCGGATCCGGACCGGATGACACCCTGGGGCAACTCTGCGGGATTCGTGCTCGACGGCGTCGTGGTCGTAGTTGCTGCGGACCAACTGCTCGACACGCAGCGTCCCGGGGCCGTGACCCAGGCCATCGAGTCGC
>CAXMZV010000688.1:0-2634 GCA_964199985.1 Candidatus Ilumatobacter isfjordensis
GGCGGCCGGGAGTGTCGTGGTGGTCGTGGTGGTCGTGGTGTCGGTGGCCGGGAGCGTCGTGGTGTCCGCGTCGTCGCCAACCTCTGTCGGAGCGTCTGCTCCGTCGGGTGCTGGGTCGCCTCCGGGCGCCGCCAACACTGCAGAGCCGGTGGAAGCGAGTGCCGCAATCGCCACCAGCGCAGCGACGCGATGCCGACCGGCCATGGGGCGGCCGACGTGACCGGCGTGACGGTGGGAGCGAGATGGAGCAGTCATGGTGAGAATCGACGGGCACGGGCCGATGATGCTGTATCGGCAAGAATCTTCATGAAGTAGAGCACGAATTTCGATGCGCCACGGAGCGCGACCGATACGGTCGGCGTCCGATGGCCGACGGGAACCACACCGCGCACGACGATCAATTCGTCGATGCTGGCGACGAGACCGAGGCCGCCTTGGTGCCTCTGACCGATGTCGTGCTCGGTGTCGACATCGGCGGGACGAAGTTCGCAGCTGGCCTGATCACCGCTCGTGGCGAACTCGTTGCCCGGGCGCGAGTCGAAGTGGAGCGCGACGTCGGGCCCGAATCGCACTGGACTTCGCTCGCTGGGCTCGTCTCGGACATGCAATTCCAAGCGGTCGAGCAGAACACCCGAATCCGTAGCGTCGGCGTGGGAAGCGCCGGTCCGGTCACGCGCCAGCTCGAAACCGTCTCGCCGGTCAATATCGCTGGCTGGCAAGAGTTTCCCTTGCGCCGACGGCTGCGTGGGCTCACTCATTTACCCGTGTATGGCGATCTCGACGCCAAAGCGCTCGCCCTGGCGGAGGGCTGGTTGGGTGCGGCGCGGGGCCATCCGAACTTCTGTGCGATGACCGTCTCGACGGGGATCGGCGGAGGGATTGTGCTCGACGGAGAGCTCCTCGACGGTGAGTCAGGCAATGCCGGCCATGTCGGGCACATCATCGTCGAGCCGGGCGGTCGTCGATGCGGCTGTGGAGCACAAGGATGCCTGGAAGCAGAGGCATCGGGGCTTGCGATCGAGCAGATCACGGGCCGTCCCCCGACGGAGCCGACCTACGAGATCATGCAACGGACCGGAACACTGGTCGGCCGAGCGGCCGCGTCGATCTGCAACTCGCTTGACCTGTCACTCGTCGTGGTCGGTGGTGCTGTGGCGTTGGGATTCGCAGCAACCTTCTTCCATTCGGCCCAGATGTCACTCGACGAGCACGTGAAGCTGCCGTACAGCGCGGGAGCGAGGATCACTCCGTCGCGACTTGCTGACTCGGGGCCGCTGATCGGTGCTGGCGCGGTCGGGTGGCGCGGGCTTCGCCGCGATGCTCGTGGCGCGACTCGAGCCGCGCAGCCTTCGGCCAGTTGATCGCGTGCGTCGGCGACTCTCCCCTGCTCTCGGGGGTGAGGGAGTCGAGGAACCGCCGGTTGATTCTGTGAGAATGACGTCATGACGAAGATCAGGTCGCGCGACTCGCGCATGATTGACGACCGACGAGGGCAAAGCTCCGGGGGCGGCAGCAGCGGCGGCGGTGGCCTCGGTGACATTCTCGGAGGTGCGCTTGGCGGTGGCGGCGGTGGCCTCGGCGGTGGGCTGAAGGCCGGGGGCGGCATGATTGGCGTGCTCGTCCTGCTCGCAACGTTGTTCCTGCCGAAGTTGCTCGGCGGTGCGGCAGGCCAGACGGCCGGCCTCGGTGGCGGCAGCGCTGCCGCATCGAGTGAATCGACCGGTGGCGACGACGAGGCATGCAGCAGCGAGGCCGAACAGGTCCTGTGCGGAGCAACCATCGACGTGCAGGAATTCTGGCTCGAAGAGTTCCCGCAGTCGTTCAATCAGGAATATGACGTCACCCGAACCGTGTTCTTCTCGGGTTTCACCAACACCGGCTGTGGACAGGCATCGGCGCAGACGGGGCCCTTCTATTGCCCGGCCGACAGGCTCGTGTACTTCGATCTCGACTTCCTGGCGCAGTTGCAGCAGCAGTTCGAGGCGCCGGGCGACCTCGCCGCGCAGTACATCGTCGCCCACGAGTACGGGCACCACATCCAGAACGTGCTGGGCATCAACGCCCAGATGCGTCAACTCCAACAGAACGATCCACGCAACGCCAATAAGTATTCGGTGGCGCTCGAGTTGCAAGCCGACTGCCTTGCAGGGGTCTGGGCCAACGACGCGAACAGTCGCAACCAGTTCGACAATCGCGCCGAGATCAGCGAAGCAATCAACGCGGCCGAGGCTGTCGGCGATGACCGAATTCAGCAGCAGACGCAGGGCCGCGTCAGCCCCGAGAGCTTCACGCACGGCACATCCGAGCAACGGCGGCAGTGGTTCCAGCGTGGCTTCGAGACGGGCGACCCGAATCGCTGCAACACGTTCGACGAGGTCCAGAACTTCTGAGGACTCAGCCGCCGATGGCTCGATAGATCCGCTCGGCGGGACCGCGACCGAACCGGTGGTGCCAGACGTTGGCGAGAGCAATCGCCGCGATCCAGAAGCCGCCAGCGAACAGCAGCGAGGTCGAGAGGTCGGTCGGGACGACCCAGCCCATCCAGTCGACGGCGAAGTTGAAAACCACGATGTGGAGCAAGTACAGCGTGAGCGACATCTGACCAGCGCGGCGCAACGGATCGGTCGCCGTCGG
>CAXMZV010000689.1:0-2634 GCA_964199985.1 Candidatus Ilumatobacter isfjordensis
TATGCCGAAGATCCTTGTCACCCTGACAGGAGCGAAGAGCGGACGCAAACTGTGTTCGCCGCTCGTTCATTCCACCGATGGTGGCGATCCGATCATCATTGCGTCAAAGGGCGGTGCGCCAGAGCATCCCAACTGGTACTACAACCTGGTGGCGAGCCCGCAGGTGACCATCGAGATCGGCGTCGAGAAGTGGGAAGGCACCGCCCACATGACCGAGGGCGATGAGCGGCGCCGACTCTTCGATGCTCAAGCCGCAGAGATGCCACAGTTCGCCGAATACGAAAAGAACGCTGCGCCCCGCGAGATCCAAGTCTTTCGGATCACCAAGAATTGACCGCTGAGCGCCTGCGCAGAGTTGCACCCCTGTGATTTGGGCGACTCAAGCTGAGGGTAGATCCGACCGATACACCCTGTAATGGCTGGCGCTCCAACACTGCTGACGGGACGAATCACGCGCCGCGCGATGATGTGGCTCGTCGGCGCGGTTCTGCTCGTCACTCCGCTCGAGGCATTCGCTTACGACAACCCGATCGTGAGTGGCACCGTACCCCTCAGGGCAGGGTTTCTCCTCCTGATCCTGCTCGGACTGCGGACCACCCGGATCACCGCAGTCGAGGCTGGCCAGTTGTTCCTCACGCAGGCGCTGCTCTGCATGGTGAGCTGGTCGGTGTTGCTCGACCTCGATCCAGACAGGATCGCCGTCCAGACCCTTGCGTACGGGACGATCCTGCCGGTCTGCACACTGCTGATTGCTCCGAAGGCCACACGCCGTCCCTGGGCATTCCTCGTGTTCTGCGTGACGCTGTATCCAGCCATCGCGCGCCTGATGCCCGACAACCTCGGACTGCTGGCACAGGTGATCGCCACGCTGCTGGTTCACGGTGCCTCAGTGGCTGCGCTCGACACGCACGCCGATAAGGCCGAGCTCGCGGGCGAGATGGCCGGAATCGATCCCCTGACCGGGCTGCTCAACCGTCGTGCTGCGCTCGGCGAGCTCACGCGGGGCGTGGATGGCTCGACTGACGATCAGCGCTCAGCAGCGTTGGTGCTGCTCGACCTGGATCACTTCAAACAGCTCAACGACACACTCGGGCACGAAGCTGGCGACGACGCGCTGCGCCATGTTGCCCAAGTGCTGACCGCGTTTGTGCGGCCAACCGACCAGGTCTGCCGGTGGGGCGGCGAGGAGTTCCTCGTCGTGCTTCCTGACGCGAACGAAGCCCTCGCCGTAGCCACGGCCGACCTGCTTCGTTTGCGTCTCGTCGAGGCGGGCGTGACCGCCTCGTTCGGTGTGGCTGAGATTGAGATGACAGACACGGTGACGAGCTGGGTTCGACGTGCCGATGATGCGATGTACGTCGCAAAGCACGAAGGCCGGAACACCGTGCGCGTGGCCGAACGGGCCGGGCACCTCCCGACCTGAGCGTCGCGGCGATCCCGCCGCGGTGGGTTCAGTCGCCGAGCGCGGCCGCCATTTCTCCGGGACGTCCGGTGATGATGCCGTCGACGCCGTACCCGATCAACACTGCGTAGAAGTTGGCGTTCTCCTGCGTTGAGGCGTCGTCGGGCCAGACCCAGACGACCCGACCTTCATCGTGCACACGCTGCACGGTCTCGGCATTGACGATCTCGATGTCGCCCTGGAACGGTGGGACCTGGAGGACCGTGAAGCGCGGCTCAAGCTCGGCACCGTTCAGGAACCACTCGGTCAATCGCGTCAGGCCGGGGCTGAGCGCGACGTCGGGAGCGAGCTCGTGGAACGCGTCGAGGAGGCCATCGTCGAACGACACCACCACGACACGTTCGGTCAGGCCCAATTCTTCGATCTCTGCGGCCAGTTGTTCGACGACCGGGATGGCGTCAGGGAACGAACCCTTGATCTCGACGTCGAGGACGACATCCGGGAAGGCTTCGGCGATTGACTGAAAGGTCTCGACTCGGAAGTCGTCGGGGGAGTAGCCGTCAGGTGGCGGCACCTCGCCGGTGCGCATGCCGCGGTAGATGTACTCCTCGACCGGACGGTCTTGGCACGGCCAGCACTGAGGGGAAAACCAGTACGCGTTGTCGAGGGCCTGGATCTCGTCGAGCGTGAGGGCATCGACCGGACCAGTGGCGTTGGCGGTCTTGTCGACGGTCGGGTCGTGATGCACGATCAACACGCCGTCACCGGTGAGCTGCACGTCCATTTCCAGCGCATCGGCGCCGGCGGCCAGACCTTCTCGGAAGGCAAACATCGTCGAGTGTGGCGCAGCCTGGTCACCGCCGGCGTGAGACAGGTTGACCGGAGCGTCAGCGGCTATCAGCGCGGCAAGGGTCGGGAAGGCGGCCGGTGCAACAGTGGTCGTGGGCGCGGATGTCGTGGTTGGTGCATCGGTTGCGGGTGGCTCGGTCGCTGGCGGGTCAGTTGCGGGCGCCGTGGTGGCGGCGGGCTCTGTGACCGAAGGGTCGGTTTCCGAGGCAGTTGCCGCCGCGGGAGGGGCGTCGGTTGTGGCGGCCTCGTCGCTCCCGCCCCCGCAGGCAGCGAGGGCAACGACGCCAACGAGAGTCAGCGAAAATCGCCGCATCGATGTCACCTGCAGCCGATCAGATCTCGATGCCCTTGGCAACGACGGGCTCCATCATTGTGATTTCGGG
>CAXMZV010000690.1:0-2631 GCA_964199985.1 Candidatus Ilumatobacter isfjordensis
GAGGCAGTCCTCGCCCAGCTGAGCGCGATGGATGGGCCCGCCAGCGGCAGCTGGTGGATGCTGACGATCGCTGATCACGACGACACGACGATCTTCGGTGATCTGGCGATTCATCCCACCTTCGACGGGCAATCGATCGAGATCGGATACACGCTGCGCTCCTCAGCATGGGGCCAGGGCTACGCGTACGAGGCCGTCGACGCGCTGATCGACCGGTTGTGGTCCGACGACCGAGTCACGCGGATCTCAGCGATGCTCCACCCGGACAACCTCGCGTCCGAACGGGTCCTCGAGCGGACGGGCTTCGAGTTCGAGGGGCACACCCGGCTGTCCTACTGGGTCGACGACGAGAACTCCGATGACCTGATCTACGGGATGACCCGCGAGGACCGAACCGAGTGGTTGGAGCGGCCGAGCCACCCGCCCGACACCGTCCGCCTCGTCGAGGTCGACGCTTCCAACGTGCACACTGTTCGCAAGCTGGTGACGCATCGATCGCAGCAGCGGTTCGTCTCGTCGATGGCGACCTCACTCGCTGATGCGTTGCGGCCCGAGGTGTACAAGGGCGGGCTGACCGTCGCCATGCCGTTCGGCGTCGAGGCCGATGGAGAGATCGTCGGGTTCGCCATGATGACGGCGATCACCGAGCATCACCCCGACCCCGAATTATGGCGATTCATGATCGACCGCCGGCACCAACGACGCGGTATCGGACGACTGGTCCTCGATGCCGTGGCCGAAGAGTGTCGGGGAATGTCGGCGACGCAACTGATCACACACTGGTGCGAAGGCCCGGGCTCACCACGCCCGTTCTACGAGCAATATGGGTTCGTCCCGAACGGTGAGTTCGTCGACGGCGAGACCGAAGCCGTGCTCAGCTTCGACGCCTGATAGCGATGACCCATTTGGGCGTCGGGCGACCACTACCGTGGGTTCCATGCGTCGTCCGGTCTCTCGAACTCTTGGCATTGCTCTGAGTCTGGGCGTTCTCGCCGCCTGCACGAGCAGTCCTGCGGACACGATCGAACCCCCGAATTCCTCCGGCGGCGAGATCATCATCTCCGGCGATCTGAACGACGACGTCCCAGCCGCGACCACGGGTTCGACCGTCGAACCGCCGGCACCCGCCTCGAGCTCAACCGTTGCGGCCGAGACAACCGCCGCTACGTCTGGCTCCGCCAACACGACGCCTCGCCCGGCGACCACTGCACGCCCGACCACCACTGAAGCCGAAGTGGTCGGTGACGGTCCGGTGCTCACATCTCCTGGCGACAGCACCTCAGAATCGCCGGGCATCGGTGGTGGACTGGTCCCCGCGTTCTTTGCGCTCGAAGCCACGCCGACAATCGACTGCTCAACCGCCAATCCAGCGACCGTGCAGCTGCGTTGGGAAGTGATCGGCTCCGAAGCAGTCGACATCGCCATCGGATCGACCACCGGAATCTTCAGGTTGGCCCAGCCCCCAGCCGGAACACTCGACGTGCCGCTTGACTGTGCCGATGGCAGCACGTACTTCGTGGTCGCGAGCAACGCCGAAGGCTCGACCACTCGGTCGATCAGCCTGGCTGCCGACGCCACGGCCTGAGTTGACGTGAGGCGCCTTGCCGCGCTGGCGCTGGTCGGCGCAGCAGCGCTCAACGCTTGTGCCAGCGATGATGCCGACAGTCCCCCGCCCGACGTTTCCGCCTCGACGGTCGGTGTCCTTGCGACTGGGTGCGGGCCAAGCGCGAGTGCCGGGAGCGGCGTCGCGCTCGGTGCACCCGGCCAGGTCGTCACGGTTGCGCACACCGTGGCCGGAGCGACAGCGATCACGGTCATCGACGCGACTGGATCCGAGTGGCCGGCACAGGTTGTTGCGATCGACACAGCTGCAGATCTCGCGGTGCTCTCGGTGGCCGACTTCACGGCGCCGCCATTGGTCACGGGAGACGTTCGGCTCGGAGATGCGACTGCTCACCGGTGGTCGCTTGACGCTGGAGTGGGCGACCAGTCAGTGGAGGTAACGAAGCGACTGGCCATCACGATTAACGACATCTACGGCGAGCAATCTGTGCAGCGGAGCGGGATCGAGATCGCGGGCGATGTGGAGGTCGGCGATTCGGGCGGACCCGTCGTCACGCCAGACGGCACCGTGATCGGGATCGTGTACGCGCGCTCCCGCACGCGAGCGAGCACAGGGTTCGCCACCGACGCCACAGAGATCGAACGCGTGCTTGCTACTGCCTCATCGGTCCCTGCGAACACTGGCCGTTGCGTCTGATCTCGTAACGTGCGCTGCGTGACCAGCGACATCGACCTCTCGATCTACGAGCAGTACACCCGCCTGCGATTCGAACAGCCGGACGATGCCGACGGCGTGCTCTTGATCACCCTCGACGACCCAGACAAGATGAACGCCACCGACGGCGCGATGCATCTGCAATTGTCTCGCGTGTTCCGGACGATCGACGACGACGATTCGGTTCGTGCCGTCATCGTCACGGGTGCCGGCAAGGCGTTCTCCGCAGGCGGCGACCTCGACTGGATCAGCGAGCAGGTCGGCGACTACCCGCAGACCATTCGCGTCATGCGCGAAGCGGGCGACATCGTGCGCACGATGATCGACTGCGACACGCCGATCGTCTCAGCCAT
>CAXMZV010000691.1:0-2628 GCA_964199985.1 Candidatus Ilumatobacter isfjordensis
GGTAGTAGATCTCGTGGCGGGGTCGCGACGAGGCGAACCGTCACGACGATTCGGCGGACGACGTAGGGCAACGGTTGGTGGCTCCTCAGCTGCAAGGTGACCGCAGGCGCACTCGGTCAGCCACGCACGACAGCATCTGAACCTGCTCACGTTGGGAACGTCTCAGATGGTGGGGGCGAAGCCTCACGCTCGGTGAGTGGCCCTAACCTTCAGGCGATGTTGAGAGCTGCAACCGTTGTGGCGTGCACCCTGGCCTCAGTCGGCGCGCTTGCGACCACGACGCAGGCGAGTTCGGCGGGTTCAACGCAACCGGCCATCGATCGGGTCGTCACGCTCGGCGATTCCTACAGCTCGGGCAGCGGCATCCACCGCAACGCGTCCAGCTACGACGACCAGGGGCCCGAGACCCATTCGTTCGACCGGTCGACCCGGCTCGGCTCGAGCGCCTGTCAGCGCGAGCTCGACGAGACCCCCGGCCCCCGTCTCGCCGAGCAGCTCGACGCCGAGTCGGTGTTCGTCGCCTGTGCGGGCGCAGTGATCCGGGAGATCCCGACGCAGGTGCGCGCTGCCGACATTCAGGGTGACGGCGACGGCACGTTGATGACGATGACGATCGGCGGCAACGATCTCCGTACCGAACGTGACGAGAACTGGCCGGACGCGCTGTTGCGTTGTATCACGTCGGCGGGCTGTGACGGGTCGGCTCTGAACCGGATGGCCAACCTCGATGAGATCCGGCGCGACTTGATCGAGGCTTTCGTCGCGATCGGTGACGAGTATCCCGACGTCACCGTGCGAGCACTGGCGTACCCCCGGCTGATGCAGAGTGATCGCTGGTGTGAGGGGGTCACGGGTGTGAGCCGCGACGAGGCTGACTTCATCGACGAGCAGGTCGATCTGCTGAACCGCGAGATCGAGAACGCGACGAGCGTTGCCCGAGTCCGAACCGGTGTCGACATCCGCTACGTGTCGGTGATCGACGAGTTCGACAACCATGGGGCCTGTCGGTTCTGGCAGCGCGATCGGTACATCAACGATGCTGTGTTCGGCGATTCGCTGCGGCGCAGCCAGCTCGAAGATGGCACGATCCGTGAGCACTGGAACGATGGTCTGGTCAATGTGTCGACCGCCTCGTTCCACCCCAGCTCGAGCGGCTACGACGCCTACCTCGACGCGCTGCGCGGCAGCGTCGGGCCACAGATCGCCGACACCGCCTCCGGTCGCTGACCGCCCGCCCGACTCACCGCTCACAACGGGAGACGGGGTCAGAAGTGGGGTTCGAGACGACACGCAACGTTGAGTTGCGCTACCGATGCCGTATTCGGCAGCGAGATGGTCGTCGAGATCAGTTCGGCAAGGTCGGATGCGTCGATCATCGTGGCCGGATCCTCACCAAAGTCACTCGTCATATCGGTTGCGATGAATCCAGGGCAGACCGACGTGACGCGGATGCCGTCATCCCACCCCGCCTGCTTCGTTGCCTCCGACAGCGCGAGCACCGCGTGCTTGGACATCGCGTAGCCCGGCGCGAACGTTCCCTTGACCCGCACCCCCGACAACGAGGCGATGCTGACGACGCGCCCGCTGCCGTCGGTTCGCAGGTGTGGGAGCGCGAGTTGAATCATCCGAAACGGTGCCTTCACATTGACCGACCACATCGCATCGAGCCCATCTTCGGTGAGAGCGTCGAGCTCTGCTGTGTCGATGATCCCCGCATTGTTGACGAGACCGGACAGGGACCCGAACCGCTCGATTGTCGCATCGAGCCACTCGGCATCGGTCCCCGGTTGCGTTGCGTCATAGCGCTGGCAGAGCACCCGGTCGTCGTCGTATCCGTCCATCGAACGGCGCAACGCATCGATGTCGCGGCCGCCGACACTGATGTTGTATCCGTCGTCGTGGAGCCGTCGTGCAATGGCGTTACCCAGACCCCGATTTGCTCCGCTGATCATGATCGTTCTACCGGTCGGGTCGAGCATGACGCGACCGTATCCGAGACACCGCGTCGGGGAACTGGTGGCGTTTTGTCGTCCTGTCAGGCGGCGGCCGGGTGGCGAGTAAGTTCCGTCCATGGATGCTGCAGCACTGGATGACCTCGCCGACCGCCTCTTCGACGCCTTCGTGGCTCACGACCTCGACACGGTCGTCGAGATGATGACATCTGACGCAGTGGTCGTGCAGAACGGCAACTCGATGGCCGTCGCCGAGGCCATGGTGATGATCGAATCGCTGGTGGGAGTGATCGGCGATCATCGCTACGAGGAGGTCCGACGCGTCGTCGGCGAGAAGGCGATCGTCGAAGAGCACCGAGTCCGGTCGACCACACCCAGCGGGCACGACGTCGATCTGACGGCGTGTGTCGTTGTGCGCGTCGACGACGACGGCAAGATCACCTCACTGGACGAGTACGTCGACACTGCCCCGCTGGCGGCCGTTCTCAGCTAGCTGGGAGATGTGCCCGACTACAACAGCCGAAGACCGACCCCACGCCCTGATCGGCAAGGAAGAGAACACATGACTGGCAACCGAACCGAAGCTGTCACCGCAGCCATGGACGACATCCGCCGTATCGAAGCCGACATTGGTGTGACCAGGGAGGGTGTCGAGGCCATTCGCGATCGGATCATC
>CAXMZV010000692.1:0-2620 GCA_964199985.1 Candidatus Ilumatobacter isfjordensis
CGTCGCCGGCGTATTTGGCGGGGACGATCAGGTCGACACCGTAGGGACGGTCACCGACCTCGGCCTCGATCCACGCGAGGTCGGTCTCGAGGGCCTGTGGCGAGTGCGCTACGGCCCCGAGCACCCCGAGCCCGCCGGCCTTGGTGACCGCAGCGACGACGTCGCGGCAATGGCTGAAGGCAAAAATCGGGAACTCGATGCCGAGCATGTCGGTGGCAGCTGTCTGCATCTCACCATCTTGTCGCGCGACGCCCCGTCTCCGAGAAGCAGAGTCAGGCTGTCTCGACGCGTCGCCTGGCTTTCTGTCAGCATCAGCGGATGCCACGACTACACCAGGTGTCCCGCGAGGAAAACGATTCGCCGCTCGTCGAGACGATGTACGGCCTGTTGTTCGGCGATCGGGATCCGGTTGCTGAGCCGGGAACAGCGACCGGAACCCCCGGCGACTGGTGGAGCGTGTTTGCCAACGATCACGCAGTGTTCGAGCACGCTGTGCAGGGCTTCGGCGTGTATCGAGGCGCCAAGCTCGACCCGGTGCTCCGAGAACTGGGGCAGACGCGTGCCGGCTGGTTGGTGGGCAGCCAATTCGTGTACTCCCAGCACTGCAAGTCGCTGCGTGGGCTCGGTGTGGCGGAGGACAGGATCGCCGCCATCGCCGTGGGCGCCGCGTCGCCGGTGTGGAACGACCTCGAACGGCTCGTGCTCGGATACGCCGACTGCCTGATCACCGGCCTGGGCCGAGTGCCCGACGAGATCTTCGGTGGGCTTCGAGCCGCGTTGCCGGACGACGAACTGCTCGAGCTGACCTACATCACCGCGCTCTATGCGCAGCACGCCGTGATGTCCAAGGCACTCCGGACCGAGTTCGACGACGTCGGCGAACGCATCGTGGAAGTCGACGCACCATCCGATTTCGATGCACGCGACATCGTCCGCGACATCAGCCTGCCTTCCGAAGACGATGACGAAGGAGGTGTCCGATGAGTGAGGTGCTGTTCTGCACCGACACGTTCTGGACCAGCTGCGCGGACCACGTCCGGGCGATCGACCCAGACATCGAGGTGGTGCTGCTCGAGGGTGACGCTCCCGTCAGCGACGCCGACATCGAGCGGATCACGATCGCCCAGTTCTCACACGACGCATGGCCGGAACGGGCTGGCAACTGGTTCGGCGTTGCCATGCGCGCCTCCAATCTGCGCTGGCTGCATTCGATGTCGGCGGGTGTGGACAGTCCGGCCTTCGCCACATTCCTCGATCGCGGTGTCCGCCTGTCCAACTCCTCGGGGGCGAGCTCGGCGCCGATTGCACGCACGGTCATGATGTACCTGCTCGCGCTGGCACGCGATCTGCCGCGCATGATGCGTGCGCAGTCACGTGCCGAGTGGGAGTGGGCGCGGTGGAACGAGCTCGACGGGCAGCGCGTGGCGGTGCTCGGCTGGGGTCCCATCGGTCAGGAAGTCGCGCGACTCGCCAACGAGTTCGGGATGCACCCGACAATCGTGCGGCGCGCCGCGCACGGCGACGAGCCGTACCCGACGCGCCCGCTGTCCGAGCTCGCCGACGTCGCTGCGGAGGTCGACGCAGTCGTCGTTGCGCTGCCGCTCACCGATGACACCCGAGGGTTGATTTCGGCTGACGTGCTCGCCGCGATGCAGTCGCACGCGTTTTTCGTCAACGTTGGTCGCGGCGAGCTCGTCGATCAGCCAGCGCTCATCGCAGCGCTCACCGCTGGTGACATCGGCGGCGCAGGTCTTGATGTGACCGATCCGGAACCGCTGCCGTCGGACAACGCGCTGTGGGCGCTGCCCAACGTGATCATCACGCCGCACAACTCCGGCAGTACCAACGGGACCGGGCGCCGCGCCAACGAACGATTCCTCGCCAACCTCGCCGCATGGGTGGCCGACGGATCACTGGTCTCAGAGATCTGATCTGCTTTTTCGTGAGGTTGCTGCAGTCACTGTTGGCAGGAACCTCACGAAAAAGGTGAGGGGCGGTTGCCGACGGTGCTCGTGCCGGCCGACGGCGCGTGCTGCTTGGGCCCGATGAGCCGGGCTTCGAGGTGTTGGGCGACGGTGACCGGTGAATACCGCGTCTCAGGGTTCCGGAAGGCGTCGAGCGGTTCGACGGTGACGTCGAGATTGGGATAGTGAAAATAGGCCACCGATCGACGGAGGGCCGGGTCGGTGCCGTCCCCACGGAGAGGTACGCGATGGACTGTTGACGGCCAGGCATCGTCGGTCCAGATCGCGAGCAGGTCGCCCACGTTCAGGAGGAGCGCGCCCGGGTCGGGGATCACCGACTTCCACCGTTCAGCAGGATCAACCCCGCTCGTGAGAATCTCGAGGCCGGGCACGGGGTCGGCGCGCAGAATGGTGAACGTGGTGTAGTCGCTGTGCGCACCCATCCGTTTCTGCCCAGGCTGTGATGTTGCTTCGTCCGATCGGCGCTCGTAACGGATGCAGGCCATCGTGTCCGGTCCGTCCATCGACTGTTCAGCGAGGTCAGGCAGGCCGATGATCTCGCCGAAGATCGCGTCGAGTCGTGCAGACAGTGCCGCCATTTCCGAGAGGTAGAGATTTGTGGCAGCGACGAATCTGGGTGCCTCGGCAGGCCACGG
>CAXMZV010000693.1:0-2617 GCA_964199985.1 Candidatus Ilumatobacter isfjordensis
TGATGTCGTCCATGGCGCTCAGCCCGAAGGCCATCTGGCATCTGGTCGCCCGCTTCGTCACTTCGCTGCCCCCGACGCCGCCGCCGCTCGAGCACGAGGCATGGGTCGACGAACACCTGCTTCCCGGCGAACGCACGCTCTGGGTCCAACTGAACAACCAGGACCGTCGTCACAGCGCGCTTGTCGCTCGACGGTTCGTCGTCGAGCGACCGACGGCAACTCGAGCGGAGATCGCTGGAGCGATCCTCCACGACGTCGGCAAGATCGAATGCCGGCTCGGCACGTTTGGTCGTGTCGTTGCGACCGTTGTCGGTCCACGAACCACCCGGTTCGCGGCCTACCACGACCACGAAGCAATCGGCGCCCGAATGGCGTCCGAGGTTGGTTCCGACCCGGTCACCGTCGAACTGATTGCCGGCGAGGGCGCGGCCTACGACGCCCTGAAGGCGTCAGACCACGCGTGACGCTGGTTGGAGAGCACGTACGCGGTGCGACGGTGATTGACGATGGCCCGGAGTGTCATCCAGACCAGCAGGCCGAGCCAGATGCCGACAATTCCCACTGACGGCGTCACGATGACGACCACGGCGATGGGCACGACCGCGAGCAGATAGGCGAACGCCGCACGCCCGATGAACTGATAGTCGGCAGCACCGATGAGGATCCCGTCGTAGGCAAACGCAACAGCACCCGGGAGCAACAGAACGGCCAGGATGAGGAGTCCGCTGGTCGCTCGGCTGATCACGGCCGCGTCGGTGGAGAATGCTCGAGCGAGCAACGGTGATGTGGCCGCGATCAGGACGGCGAGCCCCGTTGCAAAGATCACGGACAGTCGCACGACACGGCGAGCGAGTGCCAACGCATCAGCATCGTCGACGCCGCGTTCGACACGCCCCAATTCTTCGGCGACCAATGTCTGCGCCGGAACAGCCAGGGCGTCCAGCGTGAGCGCCAGGAACAAGAACATCGTGACCACGATCTGGTGGGCGGCAAGCGTGGCGTCATCGATGCGGGCCGCAATGGCCGTTGCGCCCGTGAACACGGCCAATATCGAGGCAACTCGGAGCAGCAGATGACGCCCGGCGGTCAAGAGCGGCGACATCTCGGACCAGTTCGGTCGTCGTTGCGTCGCCGGCTGGAGCCGCCGCCGAATGACCACCATGAACGCAATGCCGGCGCCCACTTGGGCGACGACTGTCGACCACGCGGCCCCGGCGATGCCGAGGTCGAATCCGAACACCAGAATCACTTCGACAACGACGTTGACGATATTCGAGCAGACCAAGATGATCAGTGGCGTCCGAAAGTCGGACGCGCCGCGCTGCACTCCCTGCGCTGCAAGTGACACGACCACGAACGGCACACTGAGCGCAGCGATGCGCAGATATTCGACGGCGAAGTCGTGTACCTCGTTGCTGGCGCCCAGCGCTGAGGCCATGGGTTCCGCGCCCACGATCAGTACGGGAACGGCAGTGATGCCCACCATTGCGGCAAGCCACACCGCCTGCACCCCGACGTTGGCCGCGTCCGTGTGCTGATTCGCGCCGAGACGGCGAGCCACCCGTTGCGTGGTGCCATAGGTGATGAAGTTGCTGCTCGCAATCACGAGCGAGAGGATCGCCACCGCAATGGCGAGTCCACCGAGTTGATCGGTGCCGAGCCGACCGACCACGGCCGTGTCGACGAGGCGATACAGCGGCTCCGCCGCCAGGGTTCCGAGCGCGGGTAATGCCAGCGCGATGACGCGCCGGTCGAGTTCGTTCAAGCCGGCAACATGCCGATGTTCGTGTACGCCCGGTCGAGCGTTGCCGACGCCACACCTCGGGCTCGCTCTGCGCCGATCCTCAACAGTCGGGCCAGTTCGCCGCGGTCCTCCATCAGCTCGGTGTATCGCTCGCGGATCGGGTCGAGTACGGCCAACACTGCCTCCCCCGTAGCGACCTTCAGGGCTCCGTACTGTTCGTACTCCTCGGCAACAGCCTGAGGTGTGCGGTCGGTGACTGCGGCGTGAATCTCGAGCAGATTACTGACACCCGGCTTGGTCTCGGAGTCGAAACGCACCGAATCGGGCCCGGTCTCGGAGTCGGTAACCGCCCGCTTGAACTTCTTCATGACTGCGGTCGAATCGTCGGTGAGGTACACGCAGCCGGCATCGGAGTCGTCGGACTTCGACATCTTCGATGTCGGATCCTGCAAACTCATTACGCGAGCACCAGTGGCAGGCATCACGCCCTCCGGAACGACGAACGTGTCACCGAAGCGGTGGTTGAACCGGATGGCTGCGTCGCGAGTGATTTCGATGTGTTGGCGTTGATCGTCGCCGACGGGCACAGCGTTCGTGTCGTACAGCAGGATGTCGGCGGCCATGAGTGCCGGGTAGGTGAACAGCCCGCCGCTGATGAAGTCGGCCTTCTGCGACTTGTCTTTGAACTGGGTCATCCTCGACAATTCGCCGTAGCTCACCGTGCATTCCATGACCCAGCCCAGTTGGCTGTGTTCTGGAACGTGGCTCTGGGCGAACACCGTGGCGACATCTGGGTCGAGCCCCACAGCGAAGAGCATCGCCGCCACTTCGACGGTGGCCTGTCCAACCACACCGGGCGTGTCGGTGACCGTC
>CAXMZV010000694.1:0-2617 GCA_964199985.1 Candidatus Ilumatobacter isfjordensis
CATGAGCACCTCGATCAGCGGATCATCACCGCCGCGGGCGTGTCGAGCGGCATCGACATGGCCCTGCGGCTGGTCGAGATCATGTTCGACCAACTCGCCGCCGAAGCCTCGCAGTTGATGATCGAGTACGACCCCCAGCCCCCGTTCGACTCCGGCTCCACAGCCAAAGCCAGCGAAGCCGTCGTCGCCCGAGTCATCGAGTACGCCCAACACCGCGTCTGACGGTCCAGATTGCCCGATCTCGGCGTCATCCCTCACCGCTCGTTGGCGGAGGCCAACTCTGGTTCATGCTTCCTTGGCCTCGAACCATCTGATCCCGTCAGATGGAGATGGATGATCAGATGGAGATGGATGAGGGGTCGGTGCAACGCCACGCTCGAGTGGCCCAGGCTGGCTCGACTACACCGAGGTCGTACAAAAGGTGTCGCCGGCGGCGAGGGATGATTCGGTGGTGATGTCGCTGAATTCGTTGTCATCAGCGTTGTAGAGCTCGCCGAGCATGCCGCGCACCATGCCGCGGTCGACTGCACAGATCACCGGGTGCTCGGCGGCGACGTCGCCGAACGGGCAGTGGTTGTTGATGATCTTCAACTGGTCATTGCGACCTTCGGCGTGGGCCGCGAAGCCGTGCGCAGACAGCGCGTCGGCAACGGCCTGGATCGCCGAGCGCAGCGAGCGCTGTCCAGCCTTCAATGCGTCACCTGTCAGACCGGCCGCCATCGCACGCCCATATTCGGCGCCCACTTCTTCTGCCATCTGCTCGGCCTCATCGTGGGGCAGCTTGCTCAGCGTGCGTCCCAGGAGCGAGAGCAGAAGATCATCGCTGCGCACCGGGAAGGCGGCGGTGTCGAGCGCATCGCCGACGGCGAGGTAGTGCTTCGATGGGCGACCTGCAGAGCGCTCGGCGTCGGGTCGAGCACTGGCGACTTCGAGATAGCCACCGGCGGCCAGCTTGTCGAGATGATGACGCGCGACGTTGGAGTGCACGCCGATTTCGGCAGCCGCCATCGAGGCGGTGACACCCGACCCTGCACCGTCGGCGGTTGCCTGGGAGTGCTCACGTGCCATCAGGTAGATCGAGCGGCGTGTGGGGTCACCGAATGCGTCGGTGATGGCCGACACGGTGGCGGTGAATGCGGTCCCAGAACTCACGGGCTCAATATTACCTACGCGCGTAGTGCAAATCCCGCGGGGCGTCGCCACACTGGGCGCCATGAGCTCCCCCGTCGTCACGGAAGACCAGATCGTCGAGGCGCTCCGCCCGGTCGAAGACCCAGAGTTGCACCGCTCGATCGTTGATCTCGGCATGCTGCGTGGCGTGTCGATCATGGACAACGGCGTCGTCGGCGTGCTGATCGCTCTGACCGTCCCGGGGTGCCCCCTCAAGGACGAAATCACTCGCCGCGTGTCCGAAGCAGCCACCCAGCTCGACGGTGTCGAGTCGATCGATCTCGAGTTCACCGTGATGAGCGACGAAGACCGAGAGAACCTTCGCAAGACGCTCCACGGCGATGCCGGCGCCACCGCTGGTCAGGGTCAAGCCCACGGGCACGCCGAAGGTCGCGTCGTCCCGTTCGCGAAAAACGATTCGAAGACCCGCCCGCTGCTCATTTCATCGGGCAAGGGCGGTGTTGGCAAGTCGACCGTCACCACAAACCTCGCCGTCGCACTGGCGGCGCAGGGTTATTCGGTGGGCATCATCGACGCTGACATCTACGGCTACTCGATCCCCCGCATGCTCGGAACCGACCGCGACCCGGTGGTCATCGACGAGATGCTCATCCCGCCGGAGATGTACGGCGTTCGTGCGATTTCGATTGGCTACTTCGTGCCGCAGGGCGAAGCCGTCATCTGGCGTGGCCCGATGTTGCACAAGGCGCTCGAGCAGTTCCTCACCGACGTCTTCTGGGACGAGCCCGACTTCCTCCTCATCGACATGCCGCCCGGCACCGGCGACATCGCGCTCTCGCTGTCGCAGTACCTGCCGCGTGGCGAGGTCTTCGTCGTCACCACGCCGCAGCCGGCTGCTCAGAAGGTCGCCGCGATGTCCGCGGCCATGGCCGAGAAGGTCAATCTGCCCGTGCGCGGCGTCATCGAGAACATGTCGTGGTTCACCGGCGACGACGGCAAGAAGTACGAGATCTTCGGGTCCGGTGGCGGACAGGCGCTCGCCGACGACGTGGGCGTACCGCTCATTGGCCAGCTTCCGCTCGTTCCGGAGCTGCGCGAAGGCGGCGACGATGGCAAGCCGATCACTGCGGTCGATCCCGAGTCCGAATCGGCCAAGATCTTCCACGAGATGGCTCGCCAGATCGCCGTCGACATGAAGCCGAAGAAGATCTACTCTCCCGAGTTGAAAATCCTCTAGTTCGGTCCAGATTGCGGCTCTCTGTGAGCACATCCAGCGAATTTCGGTGGGATGCTGTGACACAGAAGTCGGGGCGAATTTCCGTGTGAGCACATCCAGCGTGTTTCGCTGGATGTTGTGACTCAGAAGCGGGGAATCGGAACCACCGGGTAGCTTCGGCCCGGATGGAGGTCCTGCCGAAGTACAGGTTCGAGCGGATGGTGGCCGACGCGCTTGACGACCTGCCTGACGAACTCCAGCACGTGCTCG
>CAXMZV010000695.1:0-2599 GCA_964199985.1 Candidatus Ilumatobacter isfjordensis
ATGATCAAAGCATGGCGAGACACCTGGGACGACTTCGTGCAGCGCTCAAAGTGTTGTACCTGACCGCCATCGAGAGGAGAAAGAACCGGAGCAACCCGACCGGGCGAATCAACGGCTGGAAAGCCATCCTGAACGCCCTTACCATCCACTACAGCGACCGCGTCACGGCCGCGACACAATGAAGACGACCGCTCCACTTACACACACCCTGCAGCAGTCCCGTGTCCGGAAGCAAACAAGCCGGACCGTAAGCGTGCAGCGAGCCCGTCCCCGATTCTCAGCTGCTCAGGCATCGGAAGTGCCGATGTCGAGCGGTTGTCGTGGCCTCGCGGGTCAGCTCCGCGCCGACCAGACAGGAGGTCTCAGGCCATTCGACCCTGGCAAACTTCGCAGTTGAGCGGCAAGCTTCGAGCACAGACATCGCAGCGAAGGGAGTATCACGATCCGAAAGTTCATCGTTCCCCTCGACGGCTCCAGCCTGGCTGAGGCAGCATTGCGCGTGGCGTACGGCGCCGCAGAACGAGTTGGCGCGACCGTCACAGTGATTCGCGTCAGGGAGCCGCCGAACGACGACTCATCGGCGTACCTTGAGTCAGCGGTCCAGCGATTCACTGACACTGCGCCGACACAGACGCTGATGCTCGACGGCCCGCCGGCCGAACGACTCCTCGAAGCAAGCGCTGGCTCGGACACAACGTTGTGTCTGGCAACGCACGGACGGAGCGGTCTCAGTCGAATCGTGCTCGGCAGCGTCGCAGATGAGATCGTGCGTCGATCCGTCCGTCCGGTCATCGTGGTTGGGCCGCGAGGCGCCGCAACGCCGCTTCAGAGCGAACGCGCACGCATGATCGTCTGCACCGACGGCTCACCTGCCGCCGCCCCCGTGCTCCCAGCGACCGCCGAGTTTGCCGCCGAGCTCGATCTCACGTGCAGCGTCGTACAAGTCGCAGCTCAGGACGAAGACGTGTCGCTCGACGATCTCCCGCCGGTACGGCCTCACTATGAGCGAGCGCTGCTGCACAATGCCGACGCATGCGAGTACCTCGCATCGATGGGCATCGCAGCGGAACCCATCGTCCTCCGTGGCGATCCCGCACGTGCTATCGCTCACCGCGCCACACTCGAGCACGCGTCCTTCATCGCAGTGGCGACGCACGGCCGATCTGGTCTCACACGCGCCACACTCGGGAGCACAGCCAGCGACATCGTCCGGCGCGCGCCGTGCCCCGTGTTCGTCGCCCGGACCGACCAGGGCCACTCGTCATGAGCGCAGTCGCCCTCATGTCAGAACCCCACGAGCACCATCAGTTCGGCAGCCAACGGGTCCACCATCTGGCGGAGCTGAGGCGACATCGGGCCGTATCCGAAATCGCAACCGCCGATTCCGAAGACTCGAAGCCGCGCAGGAAGACAGCCGAGCCGACGTGCCAACTGGATGGCGTCGGCCACGTCGAGTCCGTGCGTCGACAATCCGGTGCTCGAGGTGAGATCGTCGGGATCGATCTCGCTGAGTTCGCCGATCGACCCTGACAACAGACGGGCGTCGACGATCACAACATCGTCGTCGGACTCCCAGAGCAGCGGGAGAACCGCAAGATCACCTTCGCGAATCATGGTCACCACGTCGCGGTCGGCGCGTGAACGGAGCGCATCGACCACTGCCGGGCCGATCCCGTCGTCGGCACGGTCCCGATTGCCCACGCCGATCACGACTCGGCGACCTGGCCGCTCACGCCTGTGATTCACTGCGCTCCGACGCCGGTCGAGTTCGGCCCTCGCTCGATGTCCACCGTGAGAAAATGTGTCGCGCACGAGATGCACGGGTCGTGGTTCCGGACCGCAGCCTCACAACGGTGCTGGAGTTCGTGATCGGAGTCTGTTTCCAACCCGGGGTCACCCCAAAGATGTTCCTCGACGACGCGGCGGACATCCGACTCGATGGCCGCCTGATTCTGTGCGGTCGGCGGGATGATGCGGGCATCGGTGATCGTCCCGTCGCCGTCCGTCTCGTATCGATGCAGGAGCACGCCGCGTGGTGCCTCCGACGCACCCCATCCCACACCTGCTTGGGGCGTCACGGCCTCGAACGACTCGTCCGGCTCGACGTACCGGTCGACGATGTTCTGGGCCTCCACTACGGCGATCAACACCTCGAGGGCTCGGATGACGATGCTGCGGAACGGATTGCGTTCGACGTCAGGAATCGCGAGCCGGCGGGCGATCGCGTCGACCTCCTCCGGAACCCGATCGCGGTTGTTCGCCCACCGCGCCAGGGGGCCGGTCAGGTACGTGCCGCCACCACGTCGCCGACCGTGCAGCGCGGTCGAGTGCGCGACATGCTCCTCGGCGAACTCGCTGTCGAAGTCGTCGATGCCGATGTCGAGGCCCCGGTCCGAGACGATCCGCCCATCGAGTACCGGGTACTCGGTCGGGTGACGGAGCGAGACCAACTCGTGGTCGAAGTGGATGTCAGGAAAGTCGAAACCCGAAACCCAGTCGATCAGTTCGATTGCGGCTCCACGTGCCCACTCGAGCGGTTCGGCCAACCCGGCGATCGCCTCGCGGTCCGGCGCTCGGTAGAACCCCCCGAGCCGAACGT
>CAXMZV010000696.1:0-2590 GCA_964199985.1 Candidatus Ilumatobacter isfjordensis
GCAATTGGCGAGTTGATGCGTCCGATCATCTCGAATCCGCCGCAGACCGACTACGGCCCGGGCGATGCAAACGGGCTCTACAGCATCGGCGAGCCGCAATGCACGCTGCCGGGCGGTGCACCACTGGCCCGAAGCGCGCCAGCAGGTGAACCGCTCGGCATCTACGTGTCCATCGCCATCGAGTGACTCACCCAGGGGCGCCCTCCGCTCCCTCGCTCCTCGTTTGTGTTCAGGTTTCTGCGGACCGTTCCGCAGAAACTCCGACGCAAACGCAGGAGAACGGTGACCGGTAACGTCGGTCGCAATGACTGACACTGCAGCACGACCCGGCTCGATTCTCGGCACACGCGTCACGCGCACCGAAGACCCGGCGCTGCTCACCGGAGCAGCGCGCTACGTCGACGATCTCGGTCTGACCAACCCGCTCCACGCGGTGTTCGCCCGTTCCGACATGGCTCATGGCACGATCAACAGAATCGACATCGACGAGGCAACGGCGCTGCCGGGCGTGGTCGCAGTGATCACCGCAGCCGATCTCGGCGTTGCCCCGCACCACGGCTTTGCTCCCGTGCACGACGACTTCAAACGGCCGCCGCTCGCCGACGGCGTCGTGCGCTTCGTCGGTGAACCGATCGCCGTGGTCCTTGCGGAGACCGCTGCCATCGGCGAAGACGCGGCCCAACTGATCTGGGCCGACATCGACCCGCTGCCCGCCATCATCGACATGGAGGCGGCACTCGCCTCCGACGCCACCCCGATCTTTCCGATCCATGGCGACAACCAAGCGCTGCGCACCGTCGGCACCGATCGCTCCGACCCGTCACGCGCCGAGCACGTCGTGCGCGGCCGCTACATCAATCAACGTGTAGCCGTCGTTCCCATCGAGCCCGACCGGGCCGCCGCCGAGATGGACGACCGCGGTCGCATCAAGCTGTATGCCTCGACACAGATGCCGCACAGCCTCCACGGCCAGCTCGCCGGCGCGCTGGGCATCGACAAAGACAAGATCCACGTCGTCACTCCGCAAGTCGGCGGCGGCTTCGGCGGCAAGGCCGGATTGATGGCCGAACACGTGGTGATCTCGACACTCACCAAACGGTTCGACCGGCCGGTCGTCTGGGTGCCGCCACGGAGTGACGACATGAAGTCGCTGCTGCACAGTCGCGGGCAGATCCAGTACGCCGAACTCGGTTGTGATGCCGAGGGCAGGTTCACGAATCTCCGCGTGCGGATCGTGAACGATGCCGGTGCGTACCCCAACGTCGGTGCTCACCTGCCCGGCTTGACGCGCCACATGGCGCAGGGCACCTATGCAATCCCCGAGCTCGAGTTCGATGTTGCGGTGGCGGTCACCAACACCACGCCGATGGGCGCATACCGCGGCGCGGGCCGACCCGAGGCGACAGCGTTGATCGAGCGACTCACCGATCAAGCCGCACTCCAGCTCGGCATCGATCCACTCGAGATTCGTCGTCGAAACTTCCTCGCCGAAGATGCCTTCCCGTTCAAGACCATCACCGGGCCGACCTACGACACCGGCCGATACTCACTCGCACTTGAGCGCGCCGCAGAAGTCGCTGGCTACGAATCGCTGCGAGCCGAGCAGGCGGAACGGCGCGAGCGGGGCGACGAGGTGCTGCTCGGTATCGGGGTGGCCTCGTATGTCGAGGTCACATCGGGGGGCGGCGGGACTGAGTTCGGCGCCGTCGAGGTCCACGACGACGGGTCCGCCACGATGTATGCCGGAACGCTCTCGCACGGTCAGGGCCACCAGACCGCCTACGCCATGCTGGTCTCCGATCAGACCGGCATCCCGGTCGACCGCATCACCTTGGTCGACGGCGACACCGACCGGGTCCGCACTGGAGGCGGCACCGGTGGCTCACGCTCGTTGCAACTTGCCGGGTCAGCTGTGCACGGTGCGACCGAGGCGATGGTCGACAAGGCCAAGCAGTTGGCCGCCACATTCCTCGAAGCTGACGCGGCAGACATCGTCGTGGACACGTCCGCGGGCACCATCGGAGTAGCCGGCGTTCCCGCGCAGGCGATCACCTGGGGAGACCTCGCCGCACGCGCCGCGGCCGCCGGTGAACAGCTGAACGGCGAACTCGACTTCGTGCAAAAGAACGGCACGTTCCCCTTCGGGACACACATCGCCGTCGTCGAAGTCGATGCCGAGACGGGCAAGGTCAAACTGCTGCGTCACGTTGCCGTTGACGACTGCGGCACCGTCCTCAACCCGCTCATTGTCGAGGGGCAGCAGCACGGTGGGATCGCCGCTGGGGTCGGGCAGGCGTTGTTCGAAGAGGTCCGCTTCGACGAGGACGGCAATCCGATCACGTCGAATCTCGCTGAGTACGCAATCGTCTCGGCTGCTGAGTTGCCGTCGTTCGAGGCCGTCTCGACCGAGACTCCGACGCCACTGAATCCGCTCGGGGCAAAAGGCATCGGCGAGGCGGCAACGATCGGTTCGACCCCTGCCGTCCAGAACGCCGTGATCGATGCGCTCGCCCACCTCGGCGTGCGCCACATCGATCTACCATGCACCCCTGAACGCGTGTGGACGACCATCGAGCAGGCACGGGCCGGC
>CAXMZV010000697.1:0-2586 GCA_964199985.1 Candidatus Ilumatobacter isfjordensis
CGCCGCAACGCATGCGGCTGCGAGCTCAATCGCGAGTGGCAGCCCGTCGAGGTGGCGGCAGATGGCAACCACCGTTTGAGCATTGTCGGGGGTGAGTGCGAAGTCGACGTTCACCGCTTGCGCGCGCTCGGCGAAGAGCGAGACGGATTCGGGCGGGTCGCCGAGATCGAAAGGAGCGCCGGATTCGGGCAGTGCCAGCGGAGGCACGCTCCACGACACTTCACCGGGGACGCGCAGCGCCTCTCGACTCGTGGCGATCATCCGGAGGTGTGGACATGTCGAGAGCAGGGTCTGCGCGAGATCCGCGGCGTCAGCGATGACGTGCTCACAGTTGTCGAGCACGAGTAGGGCATCGCGCGTATGGAGGTGCTCGACGAGGCTCTCGACGACCGACTTGCCCGACAACAGAGGTGCACCGATCACGGACCGAATCGCTTGTCCGACGAGACTCGGATCGGTCAACCCGCCCAACTCGACCAGCCAGATCCCGTCCGGCCGTTGCAGGTCCGGATCGCTCGCGACCCGCGTCGCGTGGCGGGTCTTGCCGACACCGCCGACACCCGTCACGGTGACCAGCCGATGCTCCGCAATGAGTCGCTTGAGCGCCGAGAGCTCCTGCTCGCGTCCTACAAAACCGCTGATGCTCGCAGGGATGTTGTTGGGATACACCGCAGGCCCTTCGCTCGCGAAGTCCAGTGAGGGGTCTTGTTGGAGCACTCGAACTTCCAGGTCGCGGAGAGCGGCGGATGGTTCGATGCCCAGTTCCTCGACGAGTTGGTCACGGGCCTGCTGGAAGGCGCGCAGCGCTTCTGCTTGGCGGCCGCACCGATAGAGCGACACGACGAGCTGTCCCCACAGGCGCTCGCGCAGGGGATGTTGCTGCACGAGCACTTCGATCTCTGCGACGAGACCGGCGTGACGTCCGAGCGCGAGGTCGAGATCGATGCGACGCTCCATCGCCTCGAGCCACAGTTCGCCGAGGCGCTCAGCTTCAACGCGTGCTGACCGCAGCTCCGGCACATCGTCGAGAACCCGGCCTCGCCAGAGAGACAAGCCATCGTCGAGTGTTGCTCTCTGCTTGTTCAGGTCGACGGTTTCCGACCGTCCAGCATCGTTGACGAGCCGTTCGAAATTGGCAACATCGACCTGTTCGTCGGCCACATCGAGCACATACCCCGCGGGGTGGGTCCTGATGACTCCGCCGTGACCCGACGTCCGGGTCGGGTCGAGTGTGTCACGCAGTTTCGAAATGTGGAACTGCAGTGACTTCGGCGGCGGACGTGATTCGTCGTCGCCCCAGACCTCCTCGATCATCCTGTCGGCCGACAGCACTTCGTTGCGGTGGATCAACAGCAACGCCAAGATGGCACGCTGCGTGCGCGAACTCACCTCGATGGCATCACCATCGATACCGACCACCCTGATCGGTCCCAGCATGCAGAACTGCAACTGCGGTGTCATGAGTGAAGGAGGCCTCCCGTGGAAACCTACTCCGCACACGGGGTCGGCCACGACAAGACCCGTCGCGGCCACCACGAAGTCACCCACGAGCGTCGGTCAGCGACAATGAGTTGGAGCCAGGTCCGTACTGCGGGGTCACCCACGGCGTTGCCGTCGGTAGTGCGTCGGTCAGCGACAATGAGTTGGAGCCAGGTCCGTACTGCGGGGTGACCCACGGCGTTGCCGTCGGTAGTGCGTCGGTCAGCGACAATGAGTTGGAGCCAGGTCCGTGCTGTGGGGTGACCCACGGCGTTGCCGTCGGTAGTGCGTCGGTCAGCGACAATGAGTTGGAGCCAGGTCCGTGCTGTGGGGTGACCCACGGCGTTGCCGCGCCGACGCCAGCGGTCGGACGACTCGACCCGTCGGTTCCGGTCGCCGCCGTGATGGCGATCGCGAGCGTGACCGAGAGGGTCGCAAGTGCGGCCAGAAACACCGTGCGGCGCTTGTGACCGATCTGGACGACGGGAATGGTGGTGGTGTGGAGTGTTGTTTGCATAGCCACATCATCGAAAGGGCCGCATTGGGTTCGCTGAGGGATCGCTTAGGTCGCCGCTTAGCGACCGCGCCACGCGCCACCGGAGCGCCTGAGTCTTCGCGTCGACAAACACTGATGTTCATCGGCCGGAGGGCGAACAGCGTAGGCGTCATCACCGACCCCGTTTGAGGCGCGAGCCTCCAGTGGCGGTTCCGCCCCGATGCGGGGCACCACAGTCGACGATCCGGGCGACACCACCAGCCACCGATCGAAGCATCGACCGCGCTCAGAACATCGCGGCCACCAACGGTGTGAAGCCGCTCGTACCAGGCAATATGCGGGCAATACGGCGCTCGATATTGCTCGAACGTGGACTGCGGACGGTGCCAACCAGTCCTTCATGACGGGCCTCGCCGCCGGCGGGTCGTGGACCGTAGCCAGTGTCAATACAGTACTGATTACGGTACGGTCTTGACATGTCGATTTCGGGTCTGGCGGATACGCACCGCAGAGCACTGCAGACCTGGCGCTCGATCAGTATGGGTACGTCACCCCGACTAACGCGGAGGCGTTCGGGGTGCCAGCGATCGAACTCCGCAAGATCGCACAGC
>CAXMZV010000698.1:0-2578 GCA_964199985.1 Candidatus Ilumatobacter isfjordensis
AGGCCGCGCTGGCCGCGCACGACGATGTCGATGTCCTCGTTGTTCACGTCGATCCAGAACTTGCGGGTCGGCGTCACCGCTGTGTTCGTCACATCAGCGTTGTTCGGCGGCACCAGCATCGTGCACGTTTCGCGAGTGACACCCGGTGTGATCGGGTCGAGCCGCATCATCCACACGTGGTTCGGCAACACCGACAAGATCACGTTCGGGAAGATCGCCACGAAGCGCCCGCTCACCGCATCGGACTCATCGAGCCCCTCGGCAGCGGGCATCGCCAGCCAGTCGTCACGCTCATCACCCGACACCGGCGTGGTGGTCTGCCCGCAATACATCCCCTGTCCTTGATAGCGGTAGTGATCGGCAAGCCGCGACACCTTGGCGAGCTCCGGGTGGACCCAGGTGAGGTGGTAATACTCCTGGAAGTTCTCGCTGATCAACTTCCAGTTGGCATCGATGTGGAGCGATTGCTGATGACAGGTCATCCAGTCGTCAAGGCCATAGCCCGCCATCCGCTCGGGCAAGTCGCCGAGCCAGGCGTCCAGTGGAGGTGTCGCTTCGTCGAGGCAAGCAAAGAGCAGTAGACCCCACTGGTCGACCCGGACCGGGAGGAGTCCGTGGTCGGCGCGATCGAAGTCCTCTCGTGGGACCTCGTCGAAGAATGGTGTGGCCTTGAGCGCTCCGTCGAGGGAGTAGCCCCAGCGGTGGTACGGGCAACGAATGGTGCCTGCAATGTCGCAATCCCCCTCGGCCAACTCGGTGCCGCGATGTCGACAGGAGTTGATGAAGCCGCGGAGCTCGCCGTGCTCGTTGCGGGTGATCAGGATCGATCGGCTGCCCACGTCGCGCACCAGCATCCGGCCGGCGACTGCCTCGTCGGTGACGCCGACGCAGACCCATGCCCGTTCGAACACTCGGCGTTGCTCAACGGCGAAGAACTCGGGGCTCGCGTACGCGGCGGGATCGAGCCCGGTTGCCTCGCGTAACGGGCGACGCGTCCCCGACCATGCGTCACCCTCAGTCCATTGCACGGCGTCAGTCTCGGTTCGGCCAAGCGCAGCGTCAAGCACGGTCGTGTCATGTGGAAGCGAGCCGCTGTCATGACCGCGCTACATCTGGTACCGGGCACCAGATGTCACAGTTGGGCATGGTCGGCAAGATTGCACAGTCGCTGGCGAGGGCCTCCGCCGAAGTGCGTTTCGCTGCCGATGGCGGTCATCACCTCGTGATCGGTCCGGGCGAACCCGCGATCAGCGAGTGGAAAGCTGCGGGCCTCGAGCTCCCCGACTTGCCGACGATGCGGCAGTACCGAGTCGAGCGTGTCACGGCCCAGCTCGCGACCCAGGGCTACGACGGCATCATCGTGATGGACCCGATGAACATCCGGTACGTCACCGACAGCACCAACATGCAGCTGTGGGTGATGCACAACGGCGCCCGGTACGCATTCGTCAGTGCCGACGGCCATGTGATCCTGTGGGACTACTACGGCTGCGAGTACCTCGCCGCGCACGCCGAGGTGGTCGACGAGGTTCGCCCCGCCATCGGCTCGACCTACTTCCTCGCTGGACCACGGCACGCCGAACAAGCAGCACGCTGGGCTGACGAGATGGCGGCCGTGGTCACGCAACACTGCGGTCCGGGTGCGCGGATCGCCATCGATCAGTGCCACCACATTGGATACCGAGCACTGGAAGACGCGGGCCTCGAGCTCGGCTTCGGGCAGGAGGTGATGGAGCTCGCGCGGAGCATCAAGGGCCCCGACGAACTCCTCGCCATGCGCTGCGCGGTCCATGCGTGCGAGACCACCATGGCCGAGATGCACGCCGCGTTGCAGCCGGGCATGACCGAGCGTGAGCTGTGGGCGATGTTGCATACAGGCAACATTCGCCGCGGTGGCGAATGGATCGAGACACAGATCATTGCGTCGGGGCCGCGCACCAATCCGTGGATGCAGGAGGCGTCGAGCCGGGTGATCCAAGCTGGCGACCTCGTCGCGTACGACACCGACCTGGTCGGCGCGTACGGGATGATGGTCGACGTCAGCCGGACGTGGCTGGCCGGCGTTGGTCGCGGTGTCGACGGCGCGCCCACTCGCGAACAGCAGCACACCTTCGATCTGGCCCGCCGCCAGATCGAGCAGAACACGGAACTCATGACACCTGGCCGCTCGTTCCGCGACCTCACGTTCGACTCATGGTTCCCGCACCCCGAGCACTACCGCCACTACTCGTGCCTCTTCCACGGAGTGGGCCAGTGCGACGAGTATCCCGAGATCTACTTCCCCGAGATCTGGGACGAGTGGGGGTTCGACGGCGAACTGCAGCCGGGCATGGTGCTGACCGTCGAGTCGTACGTCGGGCCGCGATCAGTTGATGGAGCCGACAGCTGGGCCGAAGGTGTCAAGCTCGAGAACCAAGTGCTGGTCACCGCCGACGGTCCCGAACTGCTGACGCACTTCCCACTTGATCTGCAGCCGACCCTCTGAGCCGACCGTCGCACCGGGCCGAAAACGACGATGACCCCCGTGCCTGAGCACGGGGGTCATCGCAGAATTCAGACGATGAGGATCAGTCGACCG
>CAXMZV010000699.1:0-2568 GCA_964199985.1 Candidatus Ilumatobacter isfjordensis
CCTTCCGGACGGGCAGCGAAGCGCTGGTCTACCGAGCCATGCTTCCGGGGCTCCGGCTCTGGCCCGGATCCGCAGGCCTACTTGTCGTCCAGCGCTTCCACGATGCTCCCGCCGCCGGCACCGTCGGTGGTGCAATACGCGTACTTCCGCTCGGAGAAGTTCGACGCTGATGCAGCGTTGACCGGCGTGGCGGGAACCTTCGTGTTCCCCCAGGCTGGCCGGCTCCTCTTGCCGGTCGTCGCGTTCATCGCGCTCGTCGTCGCAGGACAGGCCGATGACACCGCCATGATCGTCGTCGGCATCTCGCTCCTCGCCGTCGCGATTGCCGGCGTGCTCGCATGGGTCATCGGCCGATCCGAGGAATCGGCGAAATGGCTCGGTCGCTACCTCGCGAGGGTGGTCTCATGGGTGCTCAGCTGGTTCCATCGCGATCCGGTCGACGACCTCGGCCCCGGACTCGTGCGGATGCGCGACCTGCTCTACGACGTCGTGAAGCGACGTTGGGGTTTCGGCGCAGCTGCGGTTGCGGGCAACCTGCTGGTCAGTTTCCTCATGTTGCTCGCCGCGATCCGGTTCCTCGGCGTCTCGACATCCGAAGTCCCGACCGTCCTGATTTTTGCGTCGTTTGCCGCTGCGTTCCTTGCCGGCACCCTGATTCCGATCAGTGCAGGTGGAATCGGTGTCGTCGACATCGTGATGGTCACCTCGATCGTCAAGACCACCGGAGCAGACAACGACGTGATCGTGGCGGCGGTGCTGGTCTGGAGAATCTTCTACGACGTCGTTACCCTGCCGATCGGCGCACTCACGCTGTCGGCGTTCTCACGAAAACACCGCGATCTGCTCCGTGGCGCACAAGCAACGCTGACGTCGAAGGATGATCCCGATACGCCGGATTCATTGCAGATCGAGGTCTGAACCAGACGACCCCCTCAGCGCCTCAGGTGCTCCGGGTGCCGATCACTCTCGAGCGCAGTTGTCTGGTTCCGATGCACCAGCGACGGAGAAGTCGGCACAGGTCAGGAATCGTGGGTTTTCGCGACCGACGGCGAACCCGATCGCGCCGACGACTGCGACCAAGGCGACGATCGATGCCGTGACCCGTCGACTCCCGGCCTTGGTCAATTCGGGCATGGACATGTCGACGAGTAGCCGCAGCGTCAGTGGAACCGAGACGAGCAGAATCAGCACCAATGCGACGACGAACAGGGGTCGATCCAGCGCTTCCGACGTCGATCCGGTCACGTAGGCCGCGGCGATGAGCCAGAACAGCGGTGCTGCCAAGGCGATGCGGATGACCCATTTCCACGGTGCGTTGTACCCGCCGTTGGCTGTGGTGATGACGAAGAGGATCGATGATGCCACCACCACCTGGAAGATGTTGTCGTAGAAGATCTCACCGTACGCACCGAGGTTGAAGGCGATCGGCCAGGCGAGCAAGCCGAGCGTCACGGCGGCGAGCGCCAATGGTCCGCTGACGGTGCGCCGCTCCGCTGCGGACTCGGTTGGAACGGGATCGGGCACGGCTGATGATCTCCTGTGGTGTAGACCAAGCCAGATGATCCCACATGACCCCCGACTGCCCTCACCCAAGGTGGGCGAAGGCGCTGAGCCGTCGATCCGGAAAGGTAGTTGATGTGGGCGACGCTCCGATCTCTGTGCCCAAGCAGAAACGTTCCATTCCTCGCTCGATGCGGTCGATCGAGGCGGCCGCCGTCGCAGGCCTCCTCCATGGGGCGCTGTCGATCGCCGGGTCCGCCTTGCTCCTCCGCGCTCCGGACCCTGGTGACGGGGACGCTGCCGTCGCAGCGTGGTATCTCGAGGATGCCAACCAGCGAAGCATGATCCTCGGTGTCAACCTGTTGACGGTGTCGTCGATCATGTTCGTCTGGTTCGTTGCGGTGATCCGGCGTCGAGTGGGTGAGCGCGAGAATCGCTTCTTCGGCACGGTTTTCCTGGGCTCCGCCCTCCTGGTCGCCGGCGCCTGGCTGACGGCAGGTGTGCTCTACGCTGCCCCGGCTGTGGCGGCGCGGACATTCGGCGTCGTGCCGGATGCTGGTTCGGTGGCGATGTCGCAAGCGGGAGGCATCACGATCGCTTCGGTGGTCGCCACACGGCTGGAGGCAGTCTTCATCATCTCGACGACCACCGTGGGACGACTGTCCGAGGCATTCCGACCGTGGCTCGTCGCGGTCGGGTATGCCGTCGGTCTCACCCTGCTCCTGATGCCGGTCCCGAACGTCGTGCTGACGTGGGTGTTCCCGGTGTGGGTTGCCCTGATCAGCGTGACGTTACTGACACGACGCGGGGTCGTCTCCGAGGCGCTTCGCCCGATTCCGGAGTGAACGCGCCGAGCGGCTCTCACCCAACTCGGGCGAGGTCGAGCCGGAGGGCTTGCACGAAGGTGGAGCGGGGCCGAATGACGGCACCGTTCTGACCACTGACACGACACGAGGAGTGCCATGCCCGAGAACAATCCACTTCCAGGTTGGTATCAAGACCCCTCCGGCTTTGGTGAGGGCCGCTACTGGGACGGTGTTGTCTGGACGAACTCGGTCAGTCGCTCCG
>CAXMZV010000700.1:0-2558 GCA_964199985.1 Candidatus Ilumatobacter isfjordensis
TGCAGTGGACGGATCACGGAAGTCGAGGCGTACATGCCCGATGATCCAGCGAGCCACACATTCAATGGGAAGACCTTGCGCAACGCGGTGATGTTCGGACCCGGCGGTCACCTCTACGTCTACCTGAGCTACGGCATCCACCAATGTGCAAACGTCGTCACCGGTCAGCAGGGGAGCGGTCAGGCGGTCTTGGTCCGCTCTCTCGAGCCCGTCGAAGGTATTGCGGTGATGCGCACGAGGCGCGCCGGGCGTCCCGACAGGGAGTTGGCCAATGGCCCGGGCAAGCTGTGCCAGGCGCTCGGCATTGTCGCTGATCACAACGGTGCGGATCTCCTCGATGGTCCGGTCATTGTCGCCGACGACGGAACACCTCCGCCCCAGTCGCCACTCGTCGGGCCGCGCATTGGAATCACCAAAGGCGTCGAGACTCCGTGGCGGTTCCGCGTTCGGACGCCATCGGTCGAATAAGTTGGCGCCGTGACGACGCATCGGCCGTCGCCCGACTCGACTTTCGAGGCAGGCGTGGCGAACAAGTACGACATCGCTCTGCAATCCGCAGATGCTGTTACCCGCACGCTGGCGGTGGAAGTCGACCGCGTGACCCAAGCACTGGGCGTCGAGGCGACGGAGTTGATTGGAACCTTCGCCCTCGATGGCGGCGACGCTGCCGACGAGGGCGTTGTCGCCAAAGGTCTCGACCTGCGGACATCGTTCTCGCTGTACCGCCGTCGCGATCTCTCGGTCTACTTCATCAGCGGACGCCACTACCGCGGCGCAAACTTGCGCGGCCGCCATGAGCGACTCCTGGTGCAACGCGGCGGACTTTCGGTGTGCGAGGTGCTGGTCAGCATGTCCGCGAGACGTGTGCTCGCAGGACACGACCCCGGCGAACTCGACACAGCGCACGTTCGTATGACGAGTGGCCTCGACACAGTGCTCGGAGCACCGTTGTCAGCAATCGTCGAGCTCTTGCGCGTGCCGCCTCCTGTCGTCCTCAACCCTGATGCCGACCTGGACGGCGTGGACCTTGGCGGTGGCCGAACGGTGCAACTCGCCAACGGCACGGCGGCGATCGAATGGTCGCTGCAGCCGACAGCGGCCGCCGACGTGCGAACGATGTTGGACGTATACATCGCGCGGTGTTTCGTCGACTTTGAGCTCGGGCCCGTTCCGGAACTCGAGACGACCACGACGCGTACCTGGAACTGTTCGGGCGACGACTTGCCGCCCGACTGTCCGTTCTCCGATCTGAACCGCAGCGTTGGTCGCAGCGGTGACGGCCGCGTGCGCATCACCGTGTCGACGGTGCAGGCGCATTGGAATGCAGACGACGTCGACCATGTATCGGTGACGCTCGACATGCGCACGGCAACCGATCGGTTGCGAGTCGTGGCGTCGGGCAAAACCGGGACCGACAGCTGTACGAGTCTGCGTGTCACCCGGCCCACATCCGGGGCCGCAATCGAAGCGCTGTGGGTCGCGTTCGAGTCACAAGGTGCCGGCGGCGGGTGAAGCCGCCGATTTGCGAGATCTGCAACGAACGGTTCGATCCTGGGGAAGGCGATCTCGTCGCCATCGCAGGCGGCGTTCGCCTCTTCGCTGCGGTGAGCTGGGCAGTACCTTCGCCGCGATGAAGAGCTTCCCAGGCAAGATCGCGGCGTCACGGGTGGAGGCACGGGCATGGGGCGTGAGCTCGTGGTGCAACTCGCGGCTGCTGGGGCCCACGTGTCGATGTGTGATCTGTCCGACGAACGGATGCAGGAGACCGCAGCGCTGGCGCGTGCTGCTGCGCCGACCTCCGACATCCGCATCTCGGCCCACACCTGCGATGTCAGCGACGAGGCAGCGATGATGGTGTTCCGCGACGAGGTGGCCCACGACAGCGACCACATCAATCTGCTCTTCAACAACGCGGGGCTCAGCGGCGGCGGCAGTGTGGTCACCGATACGCGTGAGGCCTGGGACCGCTGCTTCAACGTCTGCTTCAACGGCGTTCGCTGGGGAGTCCTCGCCGTCCTCGATGCGATCATCGCATCGGACGAGGGCCACATTGTCAACACCTCGAGCGTCAACGGATTCTGGGCGTCGATCGGGCCTGATCGCCCGCACACCGCCTATTCTGCCGCGAAGTTTGCGGTGAAGGGTTTCACCGAGGCACTGATCACTGACATGGCGGTCAATGCGCCCCACGTGCTGGTGTCCGTCGTGATGCCGGGCCACATTGGCACCTCGATCGTGCAGAACTCGATGAACTTCGGTGAGCGGAATCTGACCGACGAAGAGCGCGAGTTGATGGCGCTTGCCGACCAGATGTTCCATGACAACGCCCCAATGACCGCCCCCGAGGCCGCCACGGTGATTTTGACCGATGTGCGAGCGGCGGCGCATCCTCGTCGGCGACGACGCATATGCCCTCGATCGTGCCGTTCGAGCTGACCCCGAGAACGCGTATGCAGGGGAGATGAGCGAAATTCTGTTCGGCAAGCTGAACGAAGCTCGCGAACAACTCGACGGCTGACAGTCGTTCAGGCGAAATGGATCCAGAACCCGTGCGGGTG
>CAXMZV010000701.1:0-2556 GCA_964199985.1 Candidatus Ilumatobacter isfjordensis
GGTGTCCTGTCCGTCGATCGTGGTGCCGGCGGCGGGCGAGTCGCCACTGCGTCTCGGGACCGTCGTGGTCGATGTAGCACCCTTGCAGGTGGCGATGGCCACGAGTCGGATCGAACGACGAACGTCCGTGCAGCACACGGTGATTGTCGACCACAAGCACGTCCCCGGCATCCATCCGCACGTCGATCTGACGGCTCGGGCTGTTGAGCTGGTCGGCCATCCAGCGTCGACCGCGGTAGTAGACGTCGAGCACCTCGGCGTCGGCGGCCGGGGCGTAGTCGAGCCGAGGCGAGTACCGCAGCTGGCGCAGCGAGCCGTCGGGGTGAAGATCGATCAATGGTGCGTGGGCGATCTTCACATCGGTGCCGATGTCGTAGCGGAACTCGATCCGCAGCGTGCAGAGAACCTCGAACGCTTCCGGATCTGCGACCGCCAACGCGTGCACTGCAGCGAGGCCGTCGACGATGGTCGAGGACCCGCCCGGCGCATCGTTCGCGATTGTGTGCAGGAACTGCAGCCCCGGGACCGGCCGCCGGTACGGCTGGTCGGTGTGTGCGGTCAGTGCGACCGGTGTGTATGCCAGGTCGATCGGTACGGGATCTGATCGAACGTCGAACAGCGCACCGAAGTTTGTTGCGGAGATTCGACCGAAGTGCGAGGTGATCTCGTGCAGCGCGCCCGGCACGGCCGGTGTGCCACGCAGCAGAAAGAAGCCGAGGCCGAAGAAACTGTCGAGCGTCCTTGCCATCGTGGCATCGGTCGTCGCCAGGTTCGTCAGGGCTGCATAGTCGATGATCGGCACATCGATGTCAGCGCCGCACCAGGGTGTGGGTCGAGGTGGCGCATCGGCATCCTGGTCGCCGAACGCGTCAGCAACATCGCGAGCGGTCAGCTGCATCCGATGACCGTCGGAGAACGTGATGTCCACAGTCGGCGAGCAGCCACCGATGACCGTGGCGGCGACAACACCGAGTTCGGGTCCATAGTCGAGCGGTTCGGTCAGGCGCTGCCCGTTGTTCGGGTCGACGGCGCCAGCCGACGTCGAGCGCTCACGCACCCACATTGGATGCAGTACGACCGTGCGGCGCTCGCGCTCCAGAACGAGGTGCCTGCTGTCGACGCGGCAGTTCAGCGTGTCCGGGTCCCGAGCGAGGCGGAGAGCAACGGGTGATGGATCGACAACGTCCAAACGCACACCATCATGCTGACAAGCCACTGGACCTTTGCACAGCCATTGTTTCGGCAATCTGCCATGCTCTGTAGGTATGGCTATTCGACCACGACCACTCATCTCGTCGATTGATCGGCTGCAGCGCCTCGCCGTGTTCGACGCCGCCGCACGCAACGGCAGCTTCTCGGCTGCTGGACGCGAGCTGGGCCTGGCGCAGCCAGCCGTCACCCGCCAGATCCAAGCTCTCGAAAAGTCGTTGGGTATTGAACTGTTCGTGCGACACACGAACCGGAGCGCTCTGTCTGGCGCTGGACACACCTTGGCAGCGGCCGTCGACAACGCGTTCACGTCACTCGAACACACCATTGACGACATCGCTGACACCGATGACATCTTCGTCTTCGCCATGCCACCCGGGTTCGCACAGCAGCTCGTCGTACCGCGACTCGACTCGCTGCAACGAGCGCTCGGTGACCGCGATCTGCGGCTCTGGTTGTACGACCGCGAGCACGAACTGAACGACAGCCATTTCGATGCCGCTGTGCGCGTCAGCAACCGCGTGGGCAAGGAGGCGTGGACGGGGTACGACGCAACGCGACTCTTCGCCGAGCAGGTGATGCCTGTCGCCACCCCGGCACTGGCCGCCGACCTCGGGCTGGATGAACACAGCAGCGCGGAGGACGTCCTCGCGGCACCGCTGCTGCACATGGACGCGGTTGACCGACCGTGGATGTCGTGGACCGACTGGCTGCAGTCGTTCGACTTGGCGCTGACGCCGGGCCGACGACGAGTCGTCTTCAACAACTATCCGACCGTGCTCCAGCAGGCACTCGCAGGACGTGGTGTCACACTTGGGTGGAGCAAGCTCGTTGAAGACCTCATCGCTGACGACCTGCTCTGCGTCGTCGGCCCGACCGCGACATCGAACCGCGATTATCAACTCACCTGGCCGACGCGTCGGACCGGAGCTGCGCTGTCGTCGTTGCGTGAGTGGCTGGACGAGTTGGTCAACGAGTGACGCCAGCGAGTCGAGCCATCGCGGCTCGCACTTCCTCACAGTGGTCGGCATCTGTCGGCGCCAGGCGCGTCAGTGCTGAGGCTGCGAGCAGCTCCACGACCTCCGGATCGTCGTTGGCTCGCAGCAAGGCGTCGCGCACGGCACTGACGTCGTCAGGTCCAGCATCGATTCGCATGACGACGGGTTGTGTCGGCCATGGCCCGAGGCGCTCGACCACGCGGAGGCCGGCGACGTCGTCCCACTTGCGTGCCCGACGGGTGCGGACGATCGAGTCGACGACAGCCGCGTCGAGTTCACCCGCGAGCAACTGATCGATCGAGTGGTGGTGGCCGGCAGTCATCACCAGAGAGGCGAAGTCAGCCCGCAC
>CAXMZV010000702.1:0-2550 GCA_964199985.1 Candidatus Ilumatobacter isfjordensis
GAGTGACTGCAGAGTTCTTGGTGAGCGAACGGCTCCAGCCGGACTTCGCGCCCACGCCCGTTCCGGCGACGCGGTCGCCATCGCTTCCTATCTCGGTAACGGCACCGTGTTCGACGAGGCGGTCACGACGTTCTCCGAGCGTCACGCGGATCAGGACGAGGCCGACTATGACCACCTCATGCAGGGGATCGAGAGCGGCCGGCTCGAAGCGGCCATCGAAGAAGACTGACCCGCACACCACGGACAGATAGCGCCAAGACGACGGCAAGCAGCCGCCGCCAGGTCGCCGCGTTCGGCACGGGATCGACGTTCACGCGCGTCGCTCGCCATGATCTGAAACCGTTGACGCTCCGATCTGATTCACCCGACGGGGGTGAGTTGGGAGGAGCGGGCATCTGGCATAGTGAGTCGAGAAGTCGAATTGTAGATCGCATCGCCACAACCACGAGGAGACCCTGTGAACGCGCCAGACGCTACGCCACGAACGAACCTGCCGATTCCGGATCAGCCGCACGTGGGTTTGACGACATTCGACGCCAAGGACCCGGATGCAAAGTTCCCGCCGATCAAGGATTTGCGGCCGCCGGCCGGAGCGCCCAATGTGTTGTTCGTCCTGCTCGACGATGTCGGTTTCGGTGCCTCGAGCGCGTTCGGTGGCCCCATCGATTGCCCCACTTTCGAGAAGTTGGCGGCCAACGGACTCAAGTACAACAGCTTCCACACCACCGCCTTGTGTGCGCCGACCCGGCAGGCGCTGCTGACTGGCCGCAACCATCACTCGACGGGGATGGGTTCGATCACCGAGATGGCAACCCCGGCGCCGGGCCAGTCTTCGATCCTCCCCAACACGATCTCGCCGCTGGCGCGCACACTCAAGCTCAACGGCTATTCAACCGCGCAGTTCGGCAAGTGCCACGAGGTTCCACCATGGCAGCAGAGCCCGGTGGGGCCGTACGATGCCTGGCCCACAGGCGGCGGGGGATTTGAGTACTTCTTCGGTTTTCTGGCTGCCGAGACGAGCCAGTACTACCCGTCGCTCACCGAAGGCACGACGCCGGTCGAGCCGGACAAGACGCCCGAGGAGGGCTATCACTTCACTGAGGACATGACGGACAAGGCAATCACGTGGGTGCGCCAGCAGAAGGCGCTGGCGCCCGACAAGCCGTTCTTCACGTACTACGCACCAGGCGCTACGCACGCACCCCATCATGTCCCCGACGAGTGGGCAGACAAGTACAAGGGCAAATTCGATCAAGGGTGGGACACGCTGCGCGAGGAGACCTTTGCCCGTCAGAAGGAGCTCGGCGTCATCCCGTCGGATTGCCTGCTGACCGAACGGCATGAGGGTATCCCGGCCTGGGACACCATTTCCGACGAGATGAAGCCGGTGCTCACGCGCCAAATGGAGATGTACGCCGGGTTCCTCGAGCACACCGACCACCACGTTGGACGCTTGGTCGACGCCCTCGAGGATCTCGAGATTCTCGACAACACGCTCGTCTACGTGATCATCGGCGACAACGGCGCTTCTGCCGAGGGTTCGCTCCAAGGCACCTTCAACGAGATGCTCACGATCCAAGGCTTCGGCCACCTCGAGACCGAGGACTACATGGTCAGCAAGCTCGACGAGTTCGGTGGTGTGGATTCGTACAACCACTACGCGGTCGGCTGGGCCCATGCCATGAACACGCCGTACCAGTGGACGAAACAGGTTGCGTCACACTTCGGCGGCACACGTAACGGCACGATCGTGCACTGGCCGAAAGGCATCCAGTCCAAGGGCGAGATCCGCAGCCAGTTTCATCATGTGATCGACGTGGCACCGACGATCCTCGAGGTTGCCGGCCTGCCGCAGCCAGTGTTCGTGAATGGGGTGCAGCAGCGACCGATCGAAGGCGTGAGCATGGCGTACTCGTTCGACGACTCCGACGCAGCCGAGCGTCACGAGACGCAGTACTTCGAGATGTTCGGAAACCGGGGCATCTACCACAAGGGATGGACCGCTGTCACCAAGCATCGCACGCCGTGGGAGACCGCGGCCGTCACGCTCCCGGCGTTCGACGACGACGTCTGGGAGCTGTACGACACGACAACCGACTGGACACAGGCGAAGGACCTGGCGAGCGAGTATCCGCAGAAACTGTACGAGCTGCAGCGGCTCTGGCTGATCGAAGCGGTCAAGTACAACGTACTGCCCTTGGACGACCGCTTGGCCGAGCGGCTCAACGCCGACCTGGCCGGCCGGCCACAGTTGATCAAGGGCAACCGGCAGATTCTGTTCGGCGGCATGGGGCGCCTGACCGAGAGTTCGGTTCTCAACACCAAGAACAAGTCGCACGCTGTCACCGCCGAGGTGGTGGTGCCGGACGCCGGCGCGGACGGTGTGATCGTCGCCCTGGGCGGCCACATCGGCGGCTGGAGCCTGTACGCCAAGAACGGCAAACTGAAGTACTGCTACAACTTCTTCGGGTTGGATCGCTACGTGACCGAGAGCACAGGCGAGGTCCCTGCAGGGACACACCAGGTACGCATGGAGTTCGACTACGACGG
>CAXMZV010000703.1:0-2537 GCA_964199985.1 Candidatus Ilumatobacter isfjordensis
TGGCACTGCAACACATCGACACCCAAACGGATCAACTGCGTGTGAAGCGGGAGCGACTGCCAGAGCGAGAACAGCTTGCCACTCGGTCGGAGCAGATGACCGCATGGGAGCGGCGACGCTCCCAGGTTGCAACACGTCTCGACGAGCTCACTGCAGCGATCGAGCAGGATGAAGAGCGCAATGCCGAGTTGAGCACCCACCGCGAGCGCCTCGAAGCACAGATGAAGACCGTCATTGCGCCGCGCGAAGCCGAAGCACTGATGCATGAGATCGACACGATCAACAAACAGCGCGACGAACTCGATGACACCGAGCTCGCGGCGCTCGAAGAGCAGTCCGCACTCGACGACGAGCGGGTCGCGCACCTCGCCTCCGAAGAAGCGCTGCGAGAAGCACTGAGTCACGCCGATGAGGCGTTGGCGCGAACGTGCGCCGACATCGATGCCGAACTCGAACAGCTTGCAGAACAACGCGTCAGCGCAGTCGGCGATCTCGACGAGGGCATCGCGCGGCGCTACGACTCCGTGCGCGCGTCGGCGGGAGTCGCCGTTGCGGAGCTGAAGGGCCATCGGTGCGAGGGCTGTCACCTCGACCTCTCCGCGGCCGAGGTCGACACCGCCAAGGACGAGTCGGCGGCGTCGGGATATACCGAGTGCCCGCAATGCGGCCGACTTCTCATCGTCTGAGCCACCCGTGTTCTTCTGGTTCATCGGTACCGCGATCTTGGCGGTCGGTTTTGTGTTTCGGGATCCACGTTTCGACTACCGGCTGCTGATTGTCGGGTCGGTCGTCCCGCTGCTTGACGGTGTGTTCGGAGGAGCGCGTGCGCTGCACAGCATCACGGTGAGCATCGGCCTGCTCGCGGTGCTGATGCTCGCCACGTCAGGTCGCAAACCGATCCGCAAGATGCTGCTCGGCCTTCCCATCGGCATGTTCCTCCACCTCGTCTTTGATGGCGCCTGGAACAACACCGACGTGTTCTGGTGGCCGTTCACCGGTGTCGGGTTCGACGACGATCCGTTCCCGATCACCGACCGTGGACTGATCAGCGTCGGCCTCGAAGCAATCGGGATTGGGCTGTGCGTGTGGTTGTGGCGAACCAACGGGTTGAGCCAGGCGGCTCGTCGGGCCACCTTCCGTCAAAACGGTGCCCTCATCGCTGCGCCCCAGCGATGAACCTGTGACACACTCGCGGCGTGCTGATTCTCGTTCGCCACGGCCGGACCGCTGCCAACAAAGCTGGCCAGCTTCAAGGCCGACTCGACCAGGATCTTGACGAGGTCGGTCAACTTCAGGCGATTGCCGTTTGCGACATGGTGAAAGCAATGGGCCCGGTCGACTCGGTGGTCTCGAGCCCGCTCAAGCGAGCCCAGCAGACTGCGGAGCACTTCGGTATGCCCATCGAAACCGACGAACGATTCCTGGAACTGTCCTACGGCGTGTTCGAAGGCGTCAAGCACGCTGACGTGCCGTCAGAGGTCTGGAACAACTGGCGCAAGGACTTCAACTACGTCCCCGAAGGTGGCGAGTCTCTGGCTGCACTCGACGACCGTGTGCGCGGCGCGTGCATCGATCTCGCCGAGCGTGCGTCAGAATCGAATGTCGTCGTGGTCAGTCACGTCTCGCCGATGAAGTCGGCCGTCGCCTGGGCGCTTGGTGTCGACATCGGGATCTCGTGGACCTGCCACCTCGATCACGCGTCGGTCTGCCGCATCGCTTTCCGCAACGGGAACCCGATCCTGACGACCTTCAACGAAACCGCAACGCTCGACTGACCTCGGCTGCATCACGGTCCGCCACTTCGACGGGCTGCCCTGAGAGTCGATCGTCACCGCCGGTTGTTTCGCTTGTTCTCTGGGTCGGCGGCGGTGGCGTGTGTCACTTGTTGTGAGCGAGCATGTTGGCCCATCGCTTGGACCATGTGCCGAGCGATGCGAGCTGCTGAGACAGCTCTTCACCGAGTTCGGTCAGGATGTAGCCGTCCCCGTCATGGTCAATGAGCCCAGTGGCTCGGAGCTCTTTGAGTCGCTGATTCAGGAGCGACGGAGAGACGCCGTCGCATCGTGCTCGGAGCTCTCGGAAGGTGCACGGTTGACCGTTGAGCTGCCAGACCACCCCCATCGACCACGCTCGACCAAGGAGGTCAAACAGCGCCATCACTGGTCGGCCTGTCTCGGATCCACGAACTGGCTCACCCGGGAAGGGAATCGATTGGCCCATGGGGTTCCTTTCGCGCTACCGCTACCGCTGCTACTGATAGTGTAGCAGTCGAGCGATGAGGCAAGGAGGTCACCATGCGCCGCATCCCCCGCCCGCAACCGGGCGAGTTCGCCCCGTACACCGTGGAGTACTTCAACCTCGTTCCCGACGAGGTCCTCGACCACATGGCCGAATGTCTCACCACCACCGTCGAGTTCTTTCAAGCGATTCCATCGGAGTTGCTCGATCGACCGCACAGCGCTGGTGAGTGGACGATTAAACAGATCCTGCTCCACGTATCTGATGACGAACGCATCTACGCTTATCGGGCCCTCCGG
>CAXMZV010000704.1:0-2532 GCA_964199985.1 Candidatus Ilumatobacter isfjordensis
CGAGGCCGCGTTCAGTCGCGCCTTCAAACGAGTCACCGGTCGCTCACCCAGCGATGTCCGCCGCAGCGGCGTCACGGCATCGGTGGCGCTCGGCCTGCCGTGACCTTGGGCTCGTTGCCGCCGCAGCCGCCAAGAACGACGAAGCTCACCCGCAGGTGGGCCAAGGTCGTCGCGACGTGAGCTGACCCCCTTGACTCCTCCTGACCGGCCCGACAGTATTCAGATGTGAAGGATTTGCTTCAGATCGACGATGTACGGACGATGCGCGCGCTCGCCCACCCGGACCGCCTGGCGATCTTGGGGTTCTTGCTCTCGGCTCGGTCCCGCACCGCAACCGAGTGTGCAGCCGAGGTCGGGGTCTCTCCGTCCGCCTCCAGCTATCACCTCCGGGAACTCGAGCGATTCGGATTCGCCGAACGGGTTAAGACAGACGGTGACGCTCGGACTCGTCCGTGGCGCGCTGCTGCAGTCGGCATCTCCGTCGGAGCTGACCGGACGGACAGCTCGGCGACCACAAAAGCCGTGCGCGATGCAATCAGCCGAGCTGAGTTGATCGAGAACCAACGGTTGATCAACCGGCACTTGGATGCCCTCGACGAACTCGATCCACGGTGGCGGGACGCCTCGGATTTTCACAACTATGAGCTGTTGCTGACGCCAGAGGAACTCACGATGTTGAACGAGGAGATCGGTCGGCTGCTGCGTCCGTATCGCGCTCCCACGCGTGCGGATGCTCCCCGCGATGCGGCCGCGGTCCATGTCGTCTACCAAGCCTTCCCTCGGCGCGGCCCGACGTGACGCCGGCGCCAGGCTCCCTCTGGCGCCAGCGAGATCTCCGTATTGCGTGGTCGGCCGGGTTCGTCAACGACACCGGTGACTGGGTACTCAACGTTGCGCTCCCGATCTTCGTGTTCGTCGAAACCGGATCTGGCTCAGCGACTGCACTGCTCTTCGTCTGCCAACTCCTGGTCAGCGCGGCGCTCGGTCCGATCGGCGGAGCGCTCGTCGACCGGTGGGACCTCCGACGCTGCCTCGTCCTCACCAACATCGCACAGGCCATCGCCGTGTTGCCCCTCCTCGCTGTGACGCCGGATCGGATCTGGCCCGCCTACATCGTGGTCGTCGGCCAGGCCGTCCTGACGCAGGTGAACAACCCCGCCAACGTCGCATTGATCCCGCGAGTGGTCGACCGCGCTCGGCTGACGGAGGGGAACGCGGCGCTTGCTGCTGCTGCGAGCCTCGCCCGTCTGCTCGGCGCGCCGATCGGTGGCCTGCTGGTTGCCTGGCGCGGCCTCGCCCCCATCGTGGTGATTGACGCCGCGAGCTTCTTGATCGTTGCCATCTCGCTCAGTTTCCTGCGCGCTGACACCTCACCACGGAGCGATGCTGCCGACGAGCAGGAGGCAGGGGTGCGTGCAGGCCTCCGCACCGTCCGCGCACATCCTCCGCTGACCTCGTTGCTCTCGCTGCACGGCATGGCGCAGATCGCTCAAGGCGGCTTCGTTGTCCTGTTCGTTGCATTCATGGTCGACGTGCTCGGCGACGACGGGACGGCGCTCGGCGTGATTCGCGGCACGATGGCGATCGGTGCGCTTTTCGGATCGGTGATGATCGGCCGGCTCGCTGACCGTCTGCACGCCTCCACGCTCTACAGCGCTGGACTGGTCGGTATGGGACTGGTGTCGGCGATGTTCTGGAACGCGCCGTCGATCAGCACTGCGATTGGCCTCTACGTCGTGCTGTTTGCGCTTTCGGGCATTCCAGGCTCGGCCGTGACCGTCGGCCTGTTCACGACGATCCAGACATGCAGCCCGGCCGGAGCGCTCGGGCGAGTGGTCGGCCTCATGGGAACTGCTGCAGCGATCGGCAGTGCCATCGGCTCGATTGCCGCAGGCGCCCTGATCGACCACGTCGCGATCCGCCCGCTCCTCAACGTCCAGGCAGCCATCTATGTCGTTGCTGGCACGCTCGCCGCCGTGTTCATTGGGCGAAAATCGCTCATGCGCGATTGGACCGGATCGCGAGGAACACGTCGCGACTGATCGTTCGATCGACTTGATGCTCGAATCCGCGGGTCGCGACCGCTTCGAATCCGGCACGGTCGAGCAGTGCCGCCATGTCGCGGGCGCTCAGTGTCTTCGTGTTCCACGACAGCGCCACTGATCCGCCGGTCCGGATCTGCGACGGCCACCGCGCGGCGACGTGCTCGACCAGATCTCCGACTGAGGTCGGTGTGCGATCGCTGTCGGATCGTGCCTGGTGTTGGATGCCATAGGGCAGGTCGCTGACGACCATCGCGTGTCGACCGACAGCGACCGCCTCGCTGTCCGCAGGCGCAGTGAACGTTCGGATGTCAGGGACCGTCTTGTCGGCGAGAGCTGCCCGATCGACCGCCACCGTGAAGTCGAAGTGACGGCACTCACTGTTCTGCTTCTTGTATCGCTGCATCTTGTGGGGATAGCGATTGATCTTGGCCCACTGCTCGAGGAAGGTCGCGTAGTCGTCGAGCGCGCGGCGATCGACGTCGAGCCC
>CAXMZV010000705.1:0-2531 GCA_964199985.1 Candidatus Ilumatobacter isfjordensis
CTGGCACGGAGGCGCACACCGAACTGGGTGAGTCGGTCCTCGTCGCTCAGCAGATCACCGTCGACATCGACCGATGTCGTCATCGTTCTGAACTTCAACAGCTCGAACGGCTCACCGCGCAGGCCAGCGCGCTGCTGACGAAAGATGACGGGCGAACCGAGTCTCATTCGCACGATGATCGCCGTGGCGGCGATGACCGGTGACGCCACCGCCAGGGCGGTGCTTGCCACGACGATGTCGAACCAGCGCTTGGGCGCTGACAGCAACCATCGTGACTCGGACATGGGCGTCCAGGCTACGGGCTGGGTAGCTTGTCGGGCATGAACGACGGCACATCCGCCTCTCCGATGACTGCGAAGGTGATCATCGTCGGAGTTGGCGGGTTCGGCCGCGAAGTGATCGACATCGTTGACGACATGCAAGTAATCGGTGCTCCGGTCGAACTCGCCGGCTCAGTCGACGACGGCGAGGTCGACCTCGACGACCTGCGCGAGCTCGGCGTCACCTACCTTGGCACGACCAGCGCGCTTGCGACCTCAGGTGGCCCCTACGTCATCGGCATCGGCGACGGCGATGTGCGGCGCTCCATCGTCGAACGACTCCCTGACACGTGTACGCCGATCGCACTCCAGCACCCTGCGGCCACCGTTGGCAGCCGGTCGTCGCTCGCGCCCGGATCGATTCTCGGATCAGGCGCCCGACTCGCCACGCACGTCACTGTCGGACTGCACGCGAACATTCACGCCAATGCCACGGTCGGGCACGACTCGGTGATCTCGGAGTACGCCAGCTTGTTGCCCGGAGCATTGCTGAGTGGCAATGTGACCGTGGGTTCCGGCGCACTCGTCGGTGCCGGCGCCATCATTCTCCAGGGCCTCACGATCGGTGAACATGCGCAGGTTGGTGCGGGAGCCGTCGTCACGAAAGACGTTCCGGCTGGCGTCACCGTTGTCGGCGTTCCGGCGCAGCCACTCCCAGCGTCGTGAGCCGATGTCGATGAGTCCTGATTCGCTCCTGACGGCAATCGCTGACCGAACAGCGCGCATCGCAGTGATCGGCCAGGGATACGTCGGGCTGCCCGTGGCGATGCGGGCCACCCAGGTGGGGTTTCCCGTTTGCGCGTACGAGGCGTCGGCCGAACGCGTAGATGCGCTCCGTGCGGGTTCCAGCTACGTCGGGGATGTGTCCGACGCTGAGCTCGCGGCGGCGCTCGACGCGGGCTACGCCCCCAGTTCGAGTCCGGACATTCTCGACGGCTTCGACATTGCAGTGATCAGCGTGCCCACTCCCCTGCGCGACGGCGCACCCGACGTCAGCTTCATCGAGGCGGCGGCCGCCGATATCGCTCACCATCTCCGTCCGGGTTGCTGCATTGTTCTCGAGAGCACGACGTACCCGGGCACGACTGAAGAACTTCTCGCGCCACGGCTGTGCGCCGGGTCGGGACTCGACCGACAGGACTTCTTCGTCGGGTACTCTCCCGAACGCATCGATCCCGGCAACCCGGACCACGGACTGGTCAACACACCCAAGGTGGTCAGCGGCATTGATCTCGGCTCCAGGGCGGTGGTCGACGCCTTCTTCTCGGCGCTCGTCGATGAAACCGTGGTCGTCGGGTCGTGCGCCGAGGCCGAGCTCGTCAAGCTGCTCGAGAACACGTTTCGTCACGTCAACATCGCGTTGGTCAATGAGATCGCGATGTTCGCACGAGATCTCGATGTCGACATCTGGCGAGCCATCGACGCCGCGGCCACCAAGCCGTTCGGCTACATGAAGTTCACTCCGGGGCCGGGTGTGGGTGGCCACTGCCTCCCCATCGACCCGAGCTACCTGGCGTGGCGGGTCCAAAACCATCTCGGCAAATCGTTCCGCTTCGTCGAGTTGGCCAACGATGTCAACCAGCACATGCCGGACTACGTCCACGATCGCGCCGCCACGCTGCTCAATAGCGACCGCAAAGCATTGAACGGCAGCTCGGTTCTGCTGCTCGGACTGGCGTACAAGCGCAATACGAGCGACTGGCGCGAGAGCCCGTCGGTCGATGTGGCAGCTCGACTCGCTGCAAGCGGTGCCCACGTGGACTTCTGCGACCCGAACATTGCTGCGGCAAACACGGCTGCCGTACCTCACCCGATGGTCGACTTCTCCGCAGCGGCGCTGCAAGAAGCCGACCTCGTCATCGTGCTGGTCGATCACGACGACTTCGACCCGGCCATCATCGCCGCGCACGCCACGCTGGTGTTCGACACCAAGAACCACCTCGTCGACCATGACTTCCGTGGCGAGACACTCTGAGCTTTCGGTGCAGGACACCGAGCGCCCGGAGATCTTGTATCTGTTGACCGCAGAGATCTCCAAGGTCCTCGTCCGCGGTCAACTCGACGCGCTCGACGCAGCGGGATTCGACGTCACGATCGGAGTCGGGCTCGACTCGGGGACGAGCGACGTGCCCGGGCAGGGGTGGGACGAGGCCCCGGAAATCCACCATGTCCCGTTCCGACGTCAACCGTCGCCACTCGCTTATCTCCGAG
>CAXMZV010000706.1:0-2528 GCA_964199985.1 Candidatus Ilumatobacter isfjordensis
TCCATGTCGCTCGCCGAGTACGGCGCAGCAAGATGCGCGGCGAGCGGGCCGGTTGCCTCGGCACAGGCCTCCATCAGGAAGTCGTCGTTGATGTCGGGATCGGTGCCGCAAGAAATGGCCGGGCGCAAGTTGGCGACGCCACGCGGATCCCACGACACGATGTCGAAGGCACGCAAGATCTCGATCGGGAACGCCGATCGGATCCCCCACGCAAACTCAACTCCTGGTCCACCTGGGCCACCCGGGTTGATCAGCAACGAGCCGCGCCGATCCCCCGTCGCCGTGTGTCGAGTCAGCGCCAAGTCGACCGTGTCCTCGGCGGAGGCGTCGAACGGGTCCATCAACGCGGTCAACGTGGCGCACTCCCAGCCGTCGGTTCCAACGAACTCTGCGTCGGGAATGGCGAACACCTCACACGACGACCAGTCAAGCTCGCTGGCAGGTGGGGTGACCGGTGTGTTGGCGGCCGACCCGATCTGGTCAGACCGTTCGGTCGCCACGTCGACCGGCGGTGCGCACGCTGCGATGACGATGAGCGCCACGACCAGGAGGACAGCCGAGCGGAATCTGTCGGTTTGCAGAGGCCGTCTCGTCACCCCTGAGTGCCGAGCTCGGCTGCCAACTCACCCAAGCGACGTTCGCCCTCCGGAGTCTGTCCTCCGCGGTCCATGAACGTGGCGAGGGCGGCAACGGTGTCATCGTCGCCGAGCAGCGCGCTGAAGGCCGTACCCTCCGCGAGCAGTTCGCCTTCGACTCCCTGCTCGGAACGCAGCACACTGGCCTTGGCCGCGGCGACGGCGGCCGGAGGGAAACTCGCGATTCGGCTGGCCAGGCGATCCACGAACGCCTCGATCGCATCCGGTTCAAGGACACGATTGATCATCCCCCACCGTTCTGCGGTGGCAGCATCGATGTCGTCACATCCCAGAATCACTTCAAGCGCGCGGCCTCTGCCAACGAGACGTGGGAGCCGCACCGTCCCACTTCCACCGGGAATGATTCCAAGCGCCACCTCGGGCTGGTTGAAGATCGCACTCGGCGTCGCGAACCGCATGTCGCAGCTCATCGCCAGCTCGTTGCCGCCACCACCGACGCGGCCCTCGATGACTGCGATGGTCGGCTTCGGCATCGTGCGGAAGGCTTCGCACATTCGGTGAAAACTGCTCAGCGTGGTTGGCGCAGGCTGATCGGCCGGCATCTGCTGGATGGCCTCGACATCGAAGTGGGCAATGAACCACTCGGGGTTTGCCGACCGCAACACCACGGCTCGTACCTCATCGGACACAGCCAGATCAGCGGACGCCTTGGCGATCTCGATGAAGACGTCGCGGGAGAGCAGATTGATTGGTGGGTTGTCGATCGTGAGCGTGGCGATGCCACGGTCGTCGACGTTGATGGCGACCGCTGTCACGGAATCAGCCGATCAGCGAGGTCACGGCCTCGCGAGTGGCCGCAGCCTCGTCGGGATTGCCGGGGAACTCGACCGCTGCGACCTCGGTGACACCGAGGTCGGCCAAGGCGCTGATGCGTTCGGTCACTTCTGCTGCGGTGCCGGTGATTGCGACGTCTTCCGGACCCGCTGCACCTTCCCGATCGAGCATCGCCCGGTATGAGGGCAGCGAGCCATAGATCTCGAACACCTTCGCCGCACGTTCCTTCGCTCCAGCGAAGTCGGACGTGACACATACGGGCATGGCGGCGACAACTCGGGGTGTCGGTCGACCGGCCGCTTCAGCAGCAGCGTTGATCGTGGGCACGATGTAGTCGCCGAGCGTCTTCGGACCCGTGCACCACGTGATCGTGCCGGCCGCCATCTCGGCGGTGATCTTCAGCATCTGCGGTCCGAGCGCAGCGACCACGGTGTCGAACGGTTGAGCGCCCTTGATGTCAATCGCGCCGTAGGTGGTGTAGTCATCGCCCGAGTACTGCACCGGCTGGCCTTGCGAGAGCGGACCGAGAATGCTGAGGTACTCGCGGATGTGGCGAATCGGTTTGTTGTAGCTCATCCCCATCATGTTCTCGATGACAACCTTGTGGGTGAGTCCGATGCCGAGGGTGAGACGGCCTTGCGACGCGGCACTCACGGTGAGCGCCTGCTGGGCCATCGCCATGGGGTGGCGCGGGTAGGTCGGAACGATCGACGTACCGAGCTGGATGCGTGGCACCTCGCGGCCGACGATGGCCAGGGTGGTGAGCGCGTCGAGACCGAAGATGTTTGGAAGCCAGTACGACTCGTAGCCGTCGGCTTCCGCTTGACGAGCCTCGGCGACGACGTCATCGATCGTGCCCGCGTTGACCAGGCCTCCGAAATATCCAATTCGCATACCAACATGGCTAGTACCCACCGAGGTGGGCCGACGACACGGGGTCAGCTCAACACGAGTGCGGTGATCACCGCGACCAAGAAGACCGTCAGTCCCGCCATCGTCGTCACCGCCCGGAGGGCACCCCGCCGCACCGACGCGTCGCCCTGGGTCGGGTCACCAGCACCGTCGTCCGGGGACCGCCGAATTCGCACCCCTGCAACG
>CAXMZV010000707.1:0-2527 GCA_964199985.1 Candidatus Ilumatobacter isfjordensis
CTCTCGGACACCGCCTCGCGCATGATCTGGATTGCTTCGGCCTCGAGCCGCTGCAGGTGGGTCAGTCGTCCGGCTGCCGGTCTATTCTCTACCAAGTTCACAGAGAATAGGGTAAACAGATTGAAACGGTGAGCGCAACCCTTCCTCCGCGACCTTTCGACGAACCTGAGAGTCAGCGTCTCCCACGTCGAGCGATGAGGCAGCGTCGCACCGGCCGCTCTCGAGACTCATCGCTGGATGCGGTTCAGCGAGGGTGGCGAGCGGCAGTGTCGAGTCGATACTCGACGGCCAGTTCGGCAACTTCGGATGGAAGCTTGCCGGAGACGAGGTCGGCGAGGCTGACGCCTTCGAGCACGCGTCGCAGTCCACCGCGAATCGCCATCCACACTTGCGGCAGCGCATCGGCGGGTGCCGGGTAGCTGAGGTCGCGCAGGCTCTCGTCGTGGACGTCGGCGAGCGGACCGTCGACCGCGCGAAACACGTCCGCCAGCGAGATCTCGGCAGGGGGCCGCGACAGCGAGAACCCACCATCCGGACCGCGCTTCGATCGAACGAGCTCGGCGCGCTTCAAGTCGCGGGTGATGTCGAGCAAGTACTTCAAGGAGATGTTCTGGCGCCGCGCAATCGCTTCGGCCTTGATCGTTCCGCCCGGCTGAGCGGCCAACTCACCTGACGCGAGTTCGGCCATCGCCCGAACGGCGTTGTCGACTCGCTCCGAGATCCGCATCGGTAGGACCGTATCGCCCGACTCTTCAGCGACGACGCCCTCGCCATCGCATCGTCAACGGTTGACGGAAGCCGCAGCCTCGACGTCCGCGAACAAGCGAACGAAGTTCCCGCCGAGCACCTTGTCGACCTCTGCAGTGTCGAGGCCGCGTTCGCGCAGCAGCTCAGCGACCTCGGGGAACTGCGAGTAGGACGTGAGTACCGGTCGATAGTTAGCGTCGAGATCTGTGCCGATCGCAACGTGGTCGACCCCGACCACGTCGATCAGCCGGCAGATCTCATCGGCATATCCTCCCAACGACGTCAGCGCTACGCCGGATGGCCAGGCGCCGATGATCCCACCCGCGTCGGCAACGAGACGCGCATGCTCTTCGGACAACAGGCGAGCGTGTTGGGCCCCCGGCTGGGCGAGATGGCTGTGCGACACCATGATCGGGCTGGAGGATTTGTTCAGCGCACCAACAGTCGTCTCAAACGTTGCATGCGCCAAGTCGATGATCATCCCGAGTCTGTTCATCTCCTGCACCACCTCGGATCCGAAGGACGTCAATCCGTCGTGGACACTGTCTTCGGTTTGGATGTCTCCGAGTTCGTTGACCCGATAGTGCACCAGGGTGATCGCCCGCACCCCGTCGTGATACGCCTCATCGAGACCACTTGCGGACCCATCGAGAAAGTCGCCACCTTCGCAACTCAGGAATACGCCGGGCTGTCCGAGCGCATGAGTCGCGGCGATGTCGTCAGCGCGCAACACAGCGGTCACGCCATCTCGGTGCTGCACCTCTGACATCGACCGGATCTGGCGCCGGTGGTCTGCAATTGCCTCACCGGGCTCGAAGTCTCGAACCGATCTGAGGCCGCCCGACGCATCGGGGCCAATCACCACCAGGTCAGCCACCGTCGAGGCGTTGACGACCGAGACCTCTCCGGCTGCGGCCGATCCGATCTGTTCGACAGAGCGGTCTCCACCCAATGACTGCACGAGAGGCAGGTCTCTCGGGAGGCCGCCGAGGAAGCCGCACCCGGGATGAGCGTGAATATCAACCCACGGTCCATGGTCGCACCCGCTGCGGTCGGTCATCTCTGGACGATAGACCTCCGGGAGCGACTGCTCACTCGTCCGCCAGAAGCTCCACTTCGGCCTCGATCTCCAGTGCGAAGTTCATCGGCAGTCCCGCGACGCCGATCGCCGATCGAGCGTGACGACCGACATCAGGACCGAACACGTCGATGATCAAGTCACTGAAGCCACTGATCACTGTGTGTTGCTCGGAGTAGCCATCTGCTGAGTTGACCATTCCAAAGACACGGAGCCACCCGGCGACGCGATCCAAGGAACCAATCTCGGCCTGCAGATTCGCCAACATGGAGAGACCCACGTCGCGGGCAGCGAGCCGCCCCTGTTCAGTACTGAGCTCGGTGCCGAGTTTTCCATACGGACCTTCGATCGAACCGTCGGTGCCATGCTTGGGGTGGCCAGAGATCAACGCACGACAACCGCGCACGTTGACGAATGAGAACGGCAAGTGCAACCCAGGCGGCACCTTCGTGGGCAAGGGCAACGTCAAGCCCAGCGCACGTAGACGGTCATCCGGAGTGGTCACGTCTGCACGATACGGCAGCCGAGGGTGCTGGTCGAGAGTTGGCGCAGCTCACCCGGTCAGGCACCAAAGTTGGCCAGCGCTGCCGCCATCTGCTCGCGGTACTCGCCAATCCGACGCATCTTGAGATCTTCGTACCCACGGATCAGGTCCGGAAGCGCAGCGATCGCGATCGCGTCATCGATCAAGCGGGGTTGCAA
>CAXMZV010000708.1:0-2527 GCA_964199985.1 Candidatus Ilumatobacter isfjordensis
GAGCCCGGGTGCCGTCGTGGACCGCCATCGCGCCCGTGCTGCGTGAACCATGGTTCGTCGCGGGCTACGAGAACCTGCATTCTCCACCACGGCCAAGAAGTCGACGTTCTCCATCCCATCGCACATTCGAGAGCCGCGACCACCTTGCTGCAGAACGCGCCGTTCGAGTTCGCTTCCACGCTCGAGCCGATTCTGGAGCTGCTCCTGCCCTTCGTCCGGGAGCACACGCTTGCCCTGACGTGAGCAGACAGCAACACGTACGTATACTACGTACATGCCGAACAAGACGATCAGTGTGCCCGCCGACGTCCTGCCGATCATCGAGGGCCTTGACGTCCCGTTCTCGAAGTGGGTGACTGACTGTCTGCGCCGTCACGCCGCAACTTCAACGATGAGCCTGTCGCAGCAACTGATTGCTGACGCTGCACTGGCCGCGTCCGAACCGCCGAGCGATGACGACGCGAGCGCCGCTGGTGAGCGAATGGAACGTTCGGCGCCGTGGTAGCGCGGGGTGCGGTCTACTGGGTTGAGCTCGACAAGCGTCGCCCGTGTGTTGTCGTGTCATCTGAGGACGTGCTTGGTGTTGATGTGTGGCAAACCCATGTTGTGCCGCTGACGTCGAACCTCGAGCGCGCGGGTCTCGCCGGCAACGTGCTGCTCAACGCAGCAGTGACGGGCCTGGCAAGAGATTCGGTTGCCGTGCCGCTCGGCCTAGAACTGGTCGACCGCTCTCGGCTCGTCGAGCGAACAGGTCAGTTGGCGCCGGCGCTACGCGAGGCCATTGACGACGGCCTTCGTATGGTGCTCGGTCTCTGAACCCCGCGCCGTCGTGGACGAGTTGAGTCCGTCAGCGTCGGCGTGATCGTCAGATGCTCAGGTCGAGCAAGCTGTAGTCGCGGATCTCGGCTCGGGCGCTCTCATTCCACTCGAACGGTCGGTTCCGCAGCGGCTGATAGTCGAAGGATGTTTCGTCGGGGTACCGCTGACGTCGGGCTGAAATCGCCCAGCCGATCATCTCTGACCGCTTGGCGATGCGGGCCTCGTCGAGTTCGCCGACGACTCCGTGGATTCCGCTGCCGATCGATCCGAGCACCGATGCACGTCGGTGGAACCCTAGGTTGAGCGTGACCCGCGGTGTGGCGCTCGTGTTTGCGAACGACCCGTGGATGGCTTGACGGTTGACGACGGCGACATCACCCGGTGCGCACACCAGCGGCACAGCACCGGGAAGCCGATCGCTGCCGGCCTGTTCTGCCATGGCTGCGATGTCGACGCTCCGCTGCTTGTGGCTGCCGGGGACGACCCACACTCCGTTCTCGGGTTCGCATCCGTAGAGCTGCGCCATCATGTTGAATCCGTGTGTGCCCTGATCCCAGTCGGGGGAGTCCCAATGGGTTACGCCGTCGCGATGCCACGCAACCGATGGGCCGAGGCCCGGGTCCTTGATGAAGATGCCCTCGTTGAACGGGGTGAAATCGTCGCCATTCAACGCGGCGGCGATTCCGAGCAGGTCGGGGTGGCCGTACAGCCGAAGGTGGGCGTCGCTGCACTGCAGCGTGCCCTGCAGCACATAAACCACTTCGTTGGGCGCGTCAGCGGGGCGCTCCGGCTCATTCATTTTGACCGGGTGTCGTCCGTGCGATGCTCCCGTGCTGCCGACTGGATCGGATAGCGTCTTGCCCCAGACCACGGTCCGAGCCTCGAGGTCGGTGCCGAAGGCCGGGTTGCCATCATGATCGAGGTCTGCGCGTCGGTGGGTCGGAAGGCGACGACGGAGCGCCGCGAAATCGGCGGTGACGTCGGCCAGTTCAGTGCTGTCGATCAGGCGTTCGAACACGTAGAAACCGGTGACCCAATAGGCCTCGACGATGTCGGGATGCAGTGCGCCATCGCCGACGAAACGCACCGGCCCCCGATTGCCGAGCTCCATGGCCCGCTGACGCCCGCTATCGAAATAGCTGCTGTATTCGTTGACGGTGTCTGACTGCGCCATCTGCCCATCCAATGCGGTCCGGCGGTCGCTGTCAACTCAGCGCGTCAGCGGTGACCGCTATGTGGGCGAGGTATTTGAAACAGTTCTCAACTCGCCTTCGCGATCGCGTTCGCCGTGTCGGCCCAGCCCGGCGGTCTCGAATCATGATGGTGCGAGCTCACGACAGTGCACTCACCGAGTCGTCATCGAGCCGGTCGAGCGCCCGGGCCATCCCTGCGAACACCACGCCGAGGTAGTGCTTGATCGTCGCCCTTCTCTTCGACCCAGGTCCATCGAGGCGCGTCGACAGGGGAACGACATCGAGCGTGTGGCCGCAGGCTTCTAGCAGCCGGGGAGCGTGTCGACGTTTGGCGTGACCGGTCCGGTGCGGTGCGGTGTCGCATCGACCTCAACGTGAGATTGAGGCTCACGCGGCGATTCCGCACTTCAGGTTCCATACCGTGCGACGACCCACCGTGGTCCACGAGCACGGGACGTGAAGCGCGTCAAGACCGTCGATCCGGATGCCGTAGGGTCGCTGTCGACGGGGGAGCA
>CAXMZV010000709.1:0-2526 GCA_964199985.1 Candidatus Ilumatobacter isfjordensis
GCGCCCGCGGACCGAGCACGATCGAGCGGCGGGTCGGAACAGCGTGCAACGGAGGCCCCCTCGACGGGTGCCTCCGCATCGCACAGCCGCACGACCCGGCCGGTTGCCACCAGTTCCATCAGCGCCCAGCGCGGAACCCGGTAGCACTTCTCACCGAAGCGCAGCACCGGAAGCCCAGACGTCCCGCCCGAGGTCAGGTACTCGTGAGCGAGTTGGTAGCCGAGTGACCGGCCGATGCGCAGGATCTTGGTGGCCTCGTGCATCGTGAGGAGCGGGTGCTCCTCCGACTCAGCGAACTCCTCCAGCGACGACATGGACCATCAGAAGTACACCCATGTCATTCAGCCCGCAAGCCCCGTGTTTGTTGGGGTTCCGGACGGAACGGCATCAACGCACACCAACGGATACTGGCGGACATCAGCGGACACCAGACGGACGATTCAGTGTGACCAAGAACACATCCTGATCGTCTGTCCCAGTTTCTCGGACACGGTCTCGGCATGACGACGTGGTTCGGACGTCATGGTCGAAGTCAGAAGAGCCGCATCTCGCGCGGACCTGACGCGGACCTGGAAATGCAAGAGGCCCCCTTGCGGGGGCCTCTCAACGATTCTACCAGGTGGTATTCGAGTGGGGCTACCTGGAATCGAACCAGGGACCTCATCCTTATCAGGGATGCGCTCTAACCGACTGAGCTATAGCCCCAGCGAATAAGCGAGGTTATCGGCGACCACCCGAAACGACCACTGAGGATTTGAGCCGGATTTCGTGTGAGCACAAGCGCCGTCCGACGGACCTTGTCCTCACACGAACGCTGCCGGCAGAGCCGGGGCGCCGCGGAGCGGATCAGCGTTCGGTATCGCCGGTGTCGTCGACGACGGCTTCTCGGATCAGCGGGCCGGACGCATCGGACAGCGTTGCCGGAATCTCGGGTTCTGGACGACGCACCACGAACCGGCGCATCGGTGAGGTGCGTGACTCGACGACTTCTTCTTCGAGCACGGTGAAGCGTGCGCCACCAACGAGGTCGGTGATCAGATTGAACAGCGTGGCGAGCAGCACCCACAGCCCGGTCAATCCGAGCACAGCAAACAACCCGGCGATCCAGGCGCTGTGATACAGCTCGCCGCCGTTGAACTCGAAGGACTGCCAGCCGAATGACTCGAAAAAGCGCTCGACGTTCTCGACCGTGCCCGTGGCGTACGCAACGTTCCAGAGCAGTACCCCAGCGGTCAGCACGATCACGTACAGCACGAGGTTGGCAAGCAACGCAATCTTGAACACCGACCACGGGTCGACGTGGCGGACCACGCGAGTGACCTTGCGGACCCGAGGCTTGCGGCCCAGAATGCGCGGCACCCTGAGCGGAACCGGTACAGGTGCCGGGTCGTAGTCGACCGGTCGCTTCGGACGACGGCGCGATGACGTCGTGTCGTCTTGTGGTGCGTGATCGACAACAGGGCCATCGATGTCGGCGCGGCGTAGTTCCTCGAGGATGTCGGTCGAGACCTCGGGCACGTCGGACGTCTCGCCATCCTTCGCCTCGGCGTCCGTGTCGGCGTCAGCGTCAGCGTCCACATCGTCGGCACGCACACTCGCCTCATCGTCGGTCGCGGCAACGATCTTCGGCACGTCGAAGGTCTGATCGTCATCGACGAAGTCTTCGTCGTACTCGTCCTCGACAAACAACTCAGCCGACGACTCTTCGTCAAGGTCAGCGGCGGCTGCGACATCATCGTCAGCCTGATCGTCGTCATCAGCCTGATCGTCGTCAGTGGCCTGATCGTCGTCAGTGGCCTCAGCCTGATTGTCGTCATCAGCCTGATCGTCGTCAGTGGCCGCAGCATCGGCCTCGCCGGAGGTGTACTCCTCGATCGCCTCGACCAGGGACTCATCAAGGGCGTCGAGCTCAGCCGTGTTCGGGCCGTCAGTGTCATCGATGGTGAGCGCGTCGACGGCATCGTCAGCCAACGACGATTCGAGATCCTCTTCGGTCGTGCTCACAACAGCGAGTGTACGCAACCCATCGCTCATGATCCTGTCAAGCAATCATCTCGCCCGGCGCACGCACGCGATCCAGGTCATGGAGCGTTCGATGCCCTAGCGGTTGCGGTGCTGTCGCCGAAGCGCACGCGGACCGTCACCTCGTACTCACCCGGACCGCGCGACCACGAGATCACAGTTGCCCCATGGCGGGCGGCGTACTCGTCCGCTACGGCGGCGCCGCCGTCGAGTGATGCCAACGCCGCAGCATCGGCTGCCGTCTGCGCTCGCGCTCGATCCTGTGTGACACCACCGAAGTCGACCAGCGCAGCGAGCAACGCCACGCCCAAGGCCATTGCGACCACCAGGACCAACACCGAAGACTGACCGGCATCGTGCTGTCGTCGTCTGCTCATCATCCACTCCACTCACTCGATTCGTGAGGCTGCAACAGCAGCGAGTGGACCGGGGAGGTCGGACGGCGATCAATCTACGGGCCCACCACAAGGTCAGTGAAGGCGTGTGGATCTTGCGCACATACGG
>CAXMZV010000710.1:0-2518 GCA_964199985.1 Candidatus Ilumatobacter isfjordensis
CGAGGCGTCGACCGACTTCGGACGGAGCAAAGAACAGTTGTGGCTGTGGCCCGGGAAGCTGACCAGCAGTCGCGGCGTCGACATCGGGCGCGTCGTGGTGGCTGCGGCCGACGGTCATCGAATACTTGAGCTGGTCGCTGAGGCGAGTGTGCACGGCGCCAAGCACGGTTGGGTTGCCCGCCATGTCGATCGACACCGTCGCAATGGACGCATCGATGTCGTCGATCTCGTCGTAGGTGACGACCTGGTCGTAGTAGCCGAGGCTCCGCACGAAGTCAGCGTTGCCAGCCGAGGTGAGTCCGACGACCTTGGCCACGCCACGCTCGGCAGCGCGCTGGGCAAACCCGATGGCGGTCTTCGACGACGCTGACAGCACGACAACCTGCTCGGCACCGAAGTAGGCCGGCGCACCGTTGTCGGTGCCACCGCCTGAGTCAGCGAAGAACTCCTCGGCGAGGTAGCCCGTAAGGAACAGACCGCGCAGCAGCACGTGGCGGTCTTCGCCGTCCTCTGCGGCGTCGTACATCCCGTCACGCTTCGTGTCGACATAGGAGCGGTACACAGGAGCGTGGGGTTGCCGGTGGGCACCGTCGTCGCGGAAACCGTCGCTGACCAACGTCGCAGTGATCACCGTGGTCGATGCCATCGGGAACCATCCGTAGTAGCGACCGCCGACGGCGATGTCGGAGTTGTTCGACTCGACGACCTCTGCCCAGCCCATTGCCGGCACCTGGCCGAAGGGGAGCTCGGTGGGGAAGAATTCCCAGTACGCCAGCATGTCGCCGAAGACGGCGTACGTGATGTTGTTGGCGGTCACGGCGAACCGATCGATGCGTAGCCGCACCTGGTTCTCCTCGAGCGGCTGTTCGGCCACCTCGACGGTCTTGGTGGTGCCGATGACCTTGCGTTCAACCAGAAGTGCGTGATCCATCGGGCCAGCATGGCAGACCCAGGTTCAACGTCGTCAGCCGGTTGGAGCCGCTACGCGCCCACCGACTACAACCGGGGCATGACCCAAGACGCCAACTACCGCAACACCGACCATCCGCCGCTCGATATCGGGAGCCTCTTCGGTCTGTCCGGCAAGGTCGCCGTGGTCACGGGCGGCTCACGCGGCATCGGGTACATGATCGCCGCCGGCCTGGTTGCCAACGGAGTGAAGGTGTACATCACGGCCCGCAAGGCCGCTCAGTGTGATGCGGCCGCGGCCGAGTTGTCGCAGGCCGAGCCCGGACACGGCGAGTGCATCTCGATTCCCGCCGACATGTCGACCGCCGACGGCATCGAGTCGTTGGTCAGCGCATTCTCCGAGAACGAGAGCCAGCTCGACATCCTCGTCAACAACGCCGGCGCTGCGTGGGGCGCCCCGCTCGGCGAGTTCCCCGAGATGGGCTTCGACAAGGTGATGGACATCAACGTCAAGGCGCCGTTCATGCTCACCCAGGCATTCCTCCCGCAGCTCAAGGCGGGTGCCACCGACGAGGACCCGGCCCGCGTCGTGATGATCGGTTCGATCGACGGCATCCGCGTGCCGGTCGGCGACAACTACTCGTACTCGGCGTCGAAGGCCGCGATTCACATGATGACGCGGCACATGGCGTCCCATCTCGTGGGTGAGCACATCCTGCTCAACTCGATCGCTCCGGGTCCGTTCCCGTCGAAGATGATGGCCTACATGCTCGATGACGACGACAACCGCAACATGGTCGAGGGCACGAACCCCCGCAAGCGGGTCGGCACGCCGCAGGACATCGCCGGCACGGTGATCTTCCTGTCCAGCCGAGCCAGCGCGTACACCACCGGCACCGTCATTCCCGTCGACGGCGGCATCTCCACTCTCTGACCGGCACCAGACATCCCTGCTTCGTGTGAGCGAGTCGCCACGCTTCGTGTGAGCACAAGCGACGTCGGACGGACCATGTCCTCACACGAAAACTGGGTCGAAGTTCGGGTGCGCGTGGAAGAATTGGGTGATGGCCTTGCGGTTGAAGGACTCGTATCACTTGGGCGAGCAGGTGGCAGACGATCCGCTCGTGCAGGTGATCGACGACTTCGTCACCGAGACCGAGCGGAATCACATCATGCGGCTGACTGCCGACAAGCTCGACACCGCACTCGTCAGCGCTGTCGGCGCAGCGAAGACGAGTGACGGGCGCACCGGTTCGGTCGCGTGGGTCAAGCACGACCAGACACCGATCGTTCGTGGGCTGGTCAAACGGGTCAGCAACCTCGTCGGCATCCCGGTGCGGCACGCCGAGTCGTTGCAGGTCGTGCACTACGGCGAGACCCAGGAGTACAAGCCGCACTTCGACGCCTACGACATGACGACGGAGAAGGGCCAGCAGCGCACTGCCAAAGGCGGCCAGCGGCTCGTCACCGCCCTGATGTATCTCAACGAAGTCGAAGACGGTGGCGGCACGATCTTCCCGAAGCTCGAACTCGAAGTCGAGGCCAGGGCCGGCCGCATGGTGATCTTCCACAACGTGGGCGACCACGACCTCGAGGACCTGACGCGCCA
>CAXMZV010000711.1:0-2505 GCA_964199985.1 Candidatus Ilumatobacter isfjordensis
GGAGCATCGGAGGCCACGGTCGAGTCGATTCTTTCCGGCAACGCCCGCCGCCTGATCGGTGCAACAGCATGAGACGGCTGCACGACGAGGCTGCAATCGACGCCCTCGAGTCGAACGTGCTCGTCCCGCCGCCTCGCGCCGCCACGTTCACCGACGGTCTGACCGCGGAGCTTCGCGACTCCATGGCACGGTTCAGCTCAGGCGACGAGCATCGCCATCGGCGCGTCAATGTCTCCGCCGCTCTCGGCGGTATCGACATCGACCTCCTCCTTCGCGAGGTCACCGAGCGAACGCATACCGCCGCGCAGGCCGCCGGGTTGGTCGATGCAGTGACGGACATCGGATTGATCGTGCCGACGATGGCACTCCTTGCGGCGATGGGCGTCGCGGCGGACGAGCTGCCGGACCGAGCTGACGATGTTCGGTTCATCGTTGCCACCATCGGTCGGGGCGCCCTCGCGTCGCCCAACACCGAAGCGGCGACGCGTCGGTTGACCGCGACGTTCGCCGGTCACCCCTCAGGATCGATCGCCGCAATTTCGATGCTGTACCAAAACCACGACGCCACTTCGGCCCTCTTCGCGTCGACGTTGCTCGCACGATCGACCGACGTCCCTCGCGAGAACGCGCTGGCACGCACCGTGCGGGTCGCCGTCGCGAGCGTCACCCTTGCCGGCGAATCCGTCGAGGCCGATGAAGTTGTCGAGGTCAGCCTTGACGGTGACGGCAACGAGTTCGGCCTCGGCGACCATGCCTGCCCGGGCCAAGCGGTCGGCGTGTTGATCGTCGACGCGATGGTCGGCGCGCTGGAAGTGATGGGGTGCAGCGTGGACACCGCTGCCATGACCGTCGGCTCGGACGGCCGGGCCACCGCCTTGCCGCTCAGCAGCTGATTCGCATCGAATCGTCGAGGTCGAGCGGAAGGATCAACGTCCGGAGACCTGCCGCCTCAGCTGCTGCGCATGTGCCGTCCGGATCGTTGACCGCCGAGTCGTCGTACTCAGCGTTGAGGACCGCCTTGCCAGCGGCGACGAAGGGCGCGTACGCCTCGCATTCGTCGTACTGCAGACACTCCTCGTTCACGGCGAAGTCGAACGAGTCGACGAGTGCGGTGATCTGTGACAGATCGTTCTTCAGTCCGATCAACAGGCCACGATCGTGCGCCGCGTCGGCAAGAAATCGGTTGAAGTCCAGCTGGTCATCGGCGGTGAGTTCGAATCCACTCTCGTTTTGGAACGCCGTGACGTTGTCGGGTTCGACGCCATCACAGCCGCGCTCGGCGGCGAGGTCGAGACGCGCTGCCAGCACCTCGCGCACCGTTGCATCCCGCGTGTCGACCCAGCGTTCGTCTTCCCAACCGTCGAGCGTGTTGCCGATGGCCGCGGCGGGGAACGCGTCAGCGTCGTCACGCCACTGCTCGAACGATCCCGCAGAGAAGTAGCAGATCACCGTTCGGCCATCGGCGCGGAGCTGATCGATCACGTCCTGCGACGCGTCGAACAGATCGATGTCGTACACATCGACGTCGTAGGCGGTGTTGATGTCACCCTGCAACTGCCATTGCCAGCTCGCGTCGCCAACGATCGAGGCGAGGGCCGGGCGCTGAGCAACTTCAGTCTCAGGCGTCGTGGTCGTCTCGCTGGTCCCACTGTCGCTCTCGCCGCAGGCTGCGAGGACCAGCGCAACTGACATCAGCAGGGCGACCGCACGTGCGTGGGGGTTCATGAGTTCAGTATGGGCGCGACACCCGACTGGCGCACGGGCGCACTCACCCCTCTTCGCTGGAGTGCGGGCACCACCACATTCGACGGCGACGACTACCGTCGCGGAATGGAGCTGCTCGAAGAAGTCATTGATGCCAAGACGAACGCGGGCGAGATGGCCATTCTCGTCAAGCAACCGGCCGGCGACCCGGACGGTGGTGGTGCGTGGCCAACCGTGGTGATCTTCCACGACGGTCCCGGCATCCGCAACGCCACGCACACCTTCATGGCAAAGCTCGCCACCGAGGGCTTTCGCGTGATCTGTCCGGACCTCTACCACCGCCAAGGTCGACTGCTCGGGATCAACCCTGAGGACCGTGCTGCCGATCCGTCGCTCAGCGAGAAGATGCTGACGTGGCTCCAGTCCCTGAACGACGACGGCATCCAGGACGACTTCGATCGCGCCCTCAAGGCGACCCGCGCCGCCGACCGCATCGCGGTGCTCGGGTTTTGCCTGGGCGCTCGTGCCGCGATCCGTTCGATGATGCGCCTGCCCGACCGCATCGTCGCCGGCGCGACCTGGCATCCGTCGTTTCTCGTCGACAGCGAGCCCGACTCACCGCACCAGACCGCAAGCGGCCTCACCCAACCGCTGTATATCGGCATCGGCACGGCGGATCAGGTGCAGTCGATCGAGATGCATCAGCGATTCTTCGACGTGGTCGAACCGCTCGACAACGTCGAGGTCGAGATCTTCGACGGTGCCGACCACGGCTTCACCTGGCCGGATCACCCGACCTAC
>CAXMZV010000712.1:0-2489 GCA_964199985.1 Candidatus Ilumatobacter isfjordensis
GAACGGCCGCTATCTGTACGAGCTCGCCTCAGCCAAGTTCGGGTGGTCGCTCGACAAGGTCCGCGACGTGCAAGCGTTCCACTTCAAGTTCGGCCAAGGCGCCAAGACCGGCACCGGAGGCCACCTACCCGGCGCCAAAGTTGTCGGCAAGATCGCCGAGGTACGTGGCATCGACGAAGGAGTCGACGCCATCTCGCCGGCCACCTTCACCGACCTGGTCTCCGAAGACGACTTCAGAAACCTCGCAGACCAAGTCCGCGCCGAGAGCGGTGGTATCCCGATTGGCGTGAAGTTGTCTGCCCAACACATCGAGCAAGACATCGACGCAGCGCTCCGAGTCGGCGTGGATTACATCATTCTCGATGGTCGCGGAGGCGGCACCGGCGCCGCACCGCTGCTGTTTCGCGACAACATCTCGGTGCCCACCATTCCTGCGCTGGCCCGTGCTCGGCGGCATCTCGACCAACAAGGTCGTGGCGACGTCACGCTGGTCATCACCGGAGGTCTCCGGACACCGGCCGACTTCGCCAAGGCGCTCGCGCTCGGTGCCGATGCCATTGCGGTCAGCAACTCTGCACTCCAAGCGATTGGTTGCCTCGGCATGCGAGCGTGTAACACCGACAATTGCCCCGTCGGCATCGCAACACAGAAGAAGAACCTCCGTTCACGGCTGATCGTCGACGAGTCCGCCCGCCAACTCGCACAGTTCTTCACCTCGACAACACATCTCTTGAACGTGCTCGCTCGGGCCTGCGGACACGATGACCTCACCAGCTTCAACGTCGACGACCTCACGACGTTCGACCGGGAGATGGCCCACTTGACGGGGATCCCCTACGGCGGAGTGATGCTGTAATCAGCATGCCGATCAGGCTGGTCAGTCCGCGTTCTCGCAGGTGGATTTGAGCCCTGCATTGAAGCGATCGAAGTCGCGTCGAAGACCACCCTTCACCGTGTCGAATGTCGTCTGCGCTTCGGTTCCGTGGAACGTCTCGTAGTGGTGGAGGTCGGTGCCGTTCGGCGTCTCGGTGAGTGTCCAGACATGTCGGGTCAGGAATCCCGTTCGGTCCGGCGAGCCTCCCTCCCACTCGAGCCGGCGCGGCGCATCGACGGAGACCACGTCGACGTCGTACGTGAACTCGCGGTCGGTGCCCGTGGGTCGAGTCGTCACGGTCACCGTGGATCCTGCAATGCCGGCACCCTGCGCCTGCACGATGTACGGGTTCCAATCGGCGTACCGGTCGAGATCGGTCAGCGCCGTCCAGACGTCCGCGACGGTCGCATCGATGGTGATCCCGGTGTCGATCCGGAGTGCGGGAACCTGGTGCTCGGGAGTCGCATCAGAATGTGCGGCGGGTTCGGGGTCGTGCAACCCGGTGTTGTGCGACTTGTTCTCGGGTGTCGCAACGCGGGGGCGAACAAAGGTGACGCCCGGGGGTGGCAGCGATTCCCTTGTCCGGGTACGGGTCGTCCCCGGTGACCGGAACGATCGTGCGAGTGTCCGCAGTTCCGACCTCGATGCCGTGGCCGACCTGCCACGGCAGGAGCGACCACGCATTCATGTAGTGGTTGACCAGCGCCATTCGTGTCCCGGTCGACCTGTTTTGAAACGAGCGGTGCAACAGATAGCCGTTGAAGAAGACCACGGCACCCGCACGGACCTCGACGGGAATGGCGTCGGCCCCGTCGAACCCGTAGGCCTCGTCGCTGCGGTCGAATTCCTCGGGCTGGTCGTGCGCACGTGTCGGATAGATCATGCCGGTTCGGTGCGAGCCGGGGAGCACCCACAGGCAACCGTTGTCGACAGTGGCATCGTCGAGTGCGATCCATGCTCCGACGAGCGACCGGTCCCGTGTTGGAATGAACCGTTCGTCCTGGTGCCAGGCCTGGCCCTGCAAACCGGGCGGCTTGAAGAAGAGCATCGACTGCATGCACTTTGTGCGGCCATCCCAGCCCGGCAGGTGTGCGCCAGCGATGGTGCCGACAACCTCGGCGATCCCTGGATGCACCACTGTGTCTCGGGCCACTGGGCTCACCCAATGCGGGAAGTGGACGGCCAAAATGTCGCCGTCATCGGGTGGGTTGCTCACTGAGTAGGTGCCGTCGGTGAACCCGGCGGCGTCGTCGATGATCCGCTTGCGTTCGTCGGCCGAGACGAGGTCGTCGACGACGACGTAACCCTCACGGACGAACCGTTCGGCGAGGTCAGCCGGCAATCGTCGTTGACCTGCTGTCGAATCGGTGGCCGTCATGTCCGTGGCTCCTCTGAGGTTGATGGTTCCGAACTCGTGAGAGTCTGGCGCGTCGACCAACGCAAGGCCGGGTCCGACACCTGAGTTGCATGACCGGGCGACGCGCGTGATTGCTAGCGTCATGAGATCGTGAACAACTCGACGGGCGCGGTCGACGAGGGAGCGATGCCGCTGGACGGACGGGTGGCTCGCCGCGAGCGCAATCAGAACGCCGTGCTCGACGTCGTTCTCGAGATG
>CAXMZV010000713.1:0-2487 GCA_964199985.1 Candidatus Ilumatobacter isfjordensis
CCTCGAGCGCCAACTCGGTCTCAACGTGGTCGATCTCACACCAGTTGGCCTCGCCGGATCGGCCGGCTCGACACCGTTGCGCGTCACGACCGACGACGGCAGCACGTACTTCGCCAAGTTGTACGCCCAAAGCCATCTGCGATCCGACCGCTCGTACAAGCTGGGCCGGACGCTGATGTACGGACGCTTGGAGGACGAACAGCACTTCACGTCGGTGCGACGGCTCATCCAGCACGAGCACTACATGCTGCATGTCATGCGTGACCTCGGTGTCGACACGATGAAGCCGTTGGGAATCGTGGAGATCACCCCCGACCGTGAGTACCTGTTGGTCACCGAGTTCCTCGATGGCGCAACCGAGATCAGTGATGCTGAGGTGACTCAGGACCTGATCGACGAGGGGCTGACCGAGGTCGCCACGATGTGGCAGGGAGGGATCGCCCACCGAGACATCAAGCCGGCCAATCTGATGGTGCAGGACGGTCGCCTTCGATTGATCGATGTCGCATTCGCGCAGATCAGGCCGACCCCTTGGCGCCAAGCGGTCGACCTTGCCAACATGATGCTCGTGCTCGCGCTCGGCAGCACGCCGCAACTCGTGTACGAGCGGGCACGCCTGTTGTTCAGCGACGATGAGATTTCCGAGGCATTTGCTGCGGCGCGCGGTGTCACGTTGCCGTCGGCCCTTCGGGCCGACGTGCGTCGCGACGGTCGCGAGCTGTTGGAGGAGTTTCGTTCGATGGTCCCAGCCCGCCGGCCCGTGGCCATCCAACGGTGGACGATACGTCGCGTCGGACTCATCGTCTGGGTGGTCCTCGTCGGGTCACTACTGGTCGCGACGTTCCTCGGCAATCTCGAAGACATCGGGCTGCGATGATGACGACGTCCAAGCACAGGCTCGGAGTCGTGGTGTCAGCCCTGCTCTTGGCGTTCTCCGCCGCGTCGTGTTCGGTACAAGATGCGACACCGTTGCCCTCGTGTGAGCAAGGCGACTCAGTCCTCATCGCCGCCCAGTCCGTTCCCACCGCACTGATGCTGCCCTGCCTCACGCAAATTCCGCTCGGATGGAACGTGGACGCCGTCGACATCACCCAGGACGGCACGACAATTCGCTTCGATTCCGACCGCGCTGGACACCACGCCGCCGAACTCGTCTTTGCGCAGATGTGCGACCCAACCGGAGCCGCCCAACAACCGAATGACCAGGACGGCGTCGAGCGGTTCGCGCTCACCGAGCGGGTGGAACCCGGATTACGGTCGAAGTCCTTCCATGTCTTCGAAGGGGGTTGCGTCACGTGGAGCTTCGATTTCGACAACAACGTGCCACGTTCAGAACTGAACGAACTCGACGACACCTTGGTGCTGACGCCGCGATCGGTCATCAGCGACGGCCTCGTTGAATCATTCATCGACCGAGACCTCTGATGCGCCAACCTCTCCGAATCATCAGCGGAGCGAGCGCGTTGCTCGTTCTCGCATCCACTGCCAGCGACGCACGGGCAGGCGGCGTGAGCCCGCGGGAGGAGCACGTGTTCCGCTCCATCAACGGTCTACCGAACGCACTACATCGGCCGCTGTGGGCCGTCATGCAAAGTGGTTCACTCGCCGCGGTCTTTGTTGCCTCCGGTGCCCAAGCGCGTCGGCAGCCAGCGGCCCGCACGATCACCGTCCTGCTGGCGGGTGTCGCTGTGTGGGCTGGAGTGAAAGCGGTGAAACCGCTGGTCGGCAGAGGTCGCCCGGCCGCCGAACTCGGTCATGTCACGGTTCGCGGCCAGAAACAGAGTGGACTCGGTTACCCATCCGGACACTCGGCGGTTGCGGCCACGCTCGCTCTCGCAATCGCACATGATCGAGGCGCAACGGCGGGAGCGTGCGCCCTCAGTGTGGCCGCCCTCACGGGCGGGGCGCGGATGTACGTGGGAGCACACTTGCCACTCGACATCGCCGGTGGCCTCGCAATCGGAGCGCTCGGCGGAGGGCTCGCCATGCGTGCGCTCGACGGATTCGTGGACCGGCCATGACCGCACCGCTGGTGCACCATCGTCCTCCGCGCACATTGATGATCGGTCACACCATTTCGACACGGCGGCTGGTGGTCACCGTCATGGCGACGGTGGCAACAAATTGTTGGCTCAGCGGCAGTCGCCTGGAATGGAGACGTGCCGGAATGGGAAGCAGAAGTACTTCGCTTCTTCAACAGCTGGCCCGACTGGCTCAAGCCGATGATGTGGGTGTTGCAACAGCCCGGCATCGAGAAAGGATTGGTCAAGCAACGAGTCCAACGCGAGCGCCCATATGTGGCTCTCCTGCTCAATCTGTGGGTCATATTCGGCCTGGGAGGACGGGTGGGTGGCTGCCGAGTGCGAGCATCGTGAGGGCGATGAGAGCGTGGGGGTTCTTGAACCCGAACGCGATCCGAGTGAGGAGCCGGATCTTGGTGTTCATGGACTCGACGAGACCGTTGGAGAGACCCGAATCGAGTGCGTG
>CAXMZV010000714.1:0-2476 GCA_964199985.1 Candidatus Ilumatobacter isfjordensis
TCGACGACGCTGCCCCGCATTGTCGCGCCGTCATCGACGAGCGTGATGGCCACGCACACGTCAGCGCCACCATGTTTGACCGCGTTCTGCAGCGCCTCGAGACAACAAAAATAGATCGCTGCCTCGATGTCGGGCTCGGTACGTGGCAGGTCAGCCGCACTGACACTCACCTCGACCGGACTGCGTCGAGCAACTGAATTCAACGCACGTTCCAACCCACTCGCCGTCAACAGCGGCGGGTAGATGCCGTGGGCAAGGTCACGCAAGTCATTGATCGCTGCTTCGAGTTCGCCGGCGAGTGCGTCAGCCCCAGACGGATCGACTCCCGAATCGGCGGCGGCCGACAATCGATTCGCCAGTCGAAGTTGGACCAATACTGCGACGAGTCGCTGTTGCGCTCCGTCGTGCAGGTCGCGCTCGATGCGGCTTCGCTCGGCATCTGCTGCGCCAACCAGGCGTCGACGCGATGAACGCAGGTCGGCATCCGATGCACGAAGACGCGCATTCGATTCGAGCACCTCGGCGAACGTCAGCGCTTGCTGCTGATTCGACCGCCACAGGATGATGCTGAGCGGAATGAAGTGGATCGTCAGGATGATTGCGCACATCCACTGCCACACCCACGGAGACACCTCCTGCTCGAGCTCCAGCACGTTGGTCGTGTATCCGAACACGGCGACCACGAACGCAACGGCGACGGCGGCAACGATCATCGGGACGAACCGCTTGCCGGTGAGATTGGTCGACCCCAGCGCAATCGGCATGATCAAGTTGACGACCACGATCGGCAATGCGATCGGCAGCACGAAGGCGAACGCGATCGAGATGGCCCACTTCCCGGCCATGAAGAGCACCACAGCGCGTTCGACCTCGCCGCGATCGATAGCCGGCAACGCCCGCGCTCGGACAGCTGTGGCCAACAGGATCAACACCGTGAAGAGCGGGAGCACCGGGTCCCGGAGCACCCACACCCACAGCACGATCGGGACGACCGCTGCGACCAATGATGCACGCTGTTCGGAAATGACCGCAGCGCGCAGCTGGTCCCGCGCATTCTGCTGCAACTCGTTCAGCGAACGCTCGCTCCCACCCGTCACGAAGGCTCAGGCTAGACGGCGTTGCTCGATCGCTGGACGGAAGGCTTCGAGGGATTTGGGTCCGAACGTCGGCTTCGGGAGGAACCCGACGGCGCCCGACTCGTTCAAATCAGCCGGAAGGTCACACTCGTCGAGCATCGAGACGTACACGACGGCGAGCTTCGGCCACTGCCGAGTCAGCTGGCGGGCGACGGTGACCCCGTCGATCTCGCCAAGCTGGATGTCGAGCAGCACGACATCCACGTCACCGCCGATCTCGCCCAAGCGATGCAGCGCCGATTGACCCGATGAGGCACACCCGACCAGTCCAAACCCTTCCGTTGCCGAGATGACTGCCGCCGCCGCCCTGAGAAACGGCACCTGGTCGTCGACTGCGAAGACTCGGATCACCCGCTGTTCCGCTCTTGCTGGATGTCGCCGGTTGTTCCGTCGATGGTCCAGTTCCATTCGAAGATGCAGTCACCCGTACGAGCCGACCGGTCGATGTCGACGAATCCGTCGACTTCAATCTTGACATCCAACGTCGGGTCGCAGAAGAGCGCGATGCGCACGTAGTCGACCTGGATCGTGTTCGACCCTTCGCTCAGGTATTCCGAGATGTCGACAGCGAGACGCTCGGTTCCGACCTTGACGTTGTCGCCAGTCCCCGCGATGCGCTTGCCGTTGACTCGAATCTTGCCCTCACCTTTCAGCTCGACCAGCATCGTCACGATGATTGGCTCGGGCTGGGGCTCCGGCTCTGGCTCTGGCTCTGGCTCTGGCTCTGGCTCTGGCTCTGGCTCTGGCTCTGGCTCTGGCTCTTCGAACGGCGGCTCAACCGGTGCGGTGATCGACGGCATGGTGGACGGCACGGTCGTGGGCGGGAGCGTGGTTGGCGGCAGCGTCACCGGCGGGAGTGTGGTTGTCGTCGGTTCAGTGACGGGCACTTCGGTCACCGGTAGCAGCGACTCTCCGGGGACCCCGGCGTCGCCGGGGCCCTCGACCGTCACGCTGCACCCGGTGGCGAGCAGTGCGATCATTGTTGCGGCGGTGGCGAGGCGGTGGGTGCTGCGGCGGTTCTCGATCATGACTCCAGCATCGGGCACGACCCGACGAAGTGAAATGGACCGGAGGGACGACCCGATGGTGGAGCAGGCACTACCTCGCGCGAAACCCACAGCGAACAGCGGCCACACGTGAGCTACGTTGATTTCAACGCCGATCGAAGGAGGTTTGTACACATGTCTGTTTTTCGTGTCACTCCATCTCGGCCACGCCAACGAGTCCTCTGATCTTGGGGCGCGGCTGCATTCATGCACCCGCAACCCCACAGGAGATGCCCAGCAATGCGCACCATCCCGACATGGCTCGTCTCCGAGCCGTGCACCGACGTCGACCTC
>CAXMZV010000715.1:0-2472 GCA_964199985.1 Candidatus Ilumatobacter isfjordensis
AACGCCTCCGCAGCCGTCCGGAAATCCGCCCGGAGGTGAACATTCGTTGTCGGAGCAAGGGTACGTGGGCTCGCAGCACTCGCCCCTGCTCCTGCTCCGGATGTCCTGTCGGCCGAGGACGCCATCAAGGCGCAGGCGCTCCGCAAGATGAAGATGGTGGCGACGCTGCTGCTCGTCTTCGCCGCGGTCGTGTTCCTCATCGCCAAGATCAACGAGGACAGCGGCACGTGGGTCGGCTACGTCCGCGCCGTCGCCGAGGCCGCGATGGTCGGTGCGCTGGCGGACTGGTTCGCCGTCACCGCGCTCTTCCGCCATCCCCTCGGCATCCCGATCCCGCACACCGCCATCATTCCGAACCGCAAGGACGAGATCGGTCGCAGTCTCGGCAACTTCGTCGAGTCCAACTTCTTGACCGCCGAGGTGATCGATGAGCGGCTCAGCGGCGCCCGAATCGGCGAGCGAGCGGGCACGTGGCTTGCTCAACCGGCCAACGCCACTCGCGCCGGCGATGCGGTGGCCGATGTGCTCCGCGGCGCCTTGGAAGTGCTCGACGACCGCGAGATCCAACAGGGGCTCGAACACCTCATCGAGTCACGTGTCCGGGCGACGCCCATCACTCCCGTGGTCGGCAAAGCGATCGATCTGACCGTCGAGGGCGGCCACCATCAGCGACTGCTCGACGCGGTGCTCATCGGCGTCGCCGGGTTCCTCTCCGACAACCAGGTCACCTTCCGCAAGCGGCTCGACGAAGAATCACCGTGGTGGGTGCCGGAGCCAATCGACGATCGAGTCTTCACCAAGATCTTCACCGCTGTGTCCAGCTTTCTCGACGATGTCGGCCACGACCCCGACCATGAGATCCGGGCCAGCGTCGACACCCGCGTCGTGGCATTCGCAGATCGGCTTCGCGCCGACCCCGAGCTCCTCGCGAAGGGTGAAGCGCTCAAGGAGGAGATGCTCGACCATCCGGAAGTGCGTCGCTGGATCGACTCACTCTGGACCGAAGCCAAGCGCGGCATGATCAGCGCAGCCGACGACCCGCAGAGCGAGTTGCGGGTCCGGCTGGTCAACAGCTTGCAGCAGCTCGGCTCGCGTCTGGCCGCCGACCCCGAACTGCAGGCCAAGATCGACCGTTGGGTGTCCGACGCGCTGGCCTATTTGGTCGAGAACTATCGCACCGAGGTGAGCGACATCATCGCCTCGACCGTGGCGAAGTGGGACGGCGAATCGACGGCCGAGAAGATGGAGCTGCAGGTCGGCCGTGACCTCCAGTTCATCCGTATCAACGGCACGATCGTCGGCGGTCTCGCCGGCTTCGTGATCCACGCCATCGGCCAGCTGTTGTAACCGACTCTCAGTCGAAGTCGAAACGGTTGCGGGCCGGTTCGGGGTCGACCGTCGCGGCGATCAGACGGGTCGCCTGCTCGCACATCGTCTCCATCTCCACGACCGACTTCTCGAACGCGCGCGGTGCAGTGCCCGTGGGGTCGAAAATCTCCGCGACGTCACCGCTGATGTAGTCGCGTGGCGTGCGCTGCGCGGTCAGCCCCGTGGCCCATGCGCGCAACGACTCTCCCGGTTTCGCCTCGTCCAACTCCGCGAGGGAGAGGAACTCGGGCATCGTCATGCTGCGCCGGTAGGCGTCAGATGAAATGGCGGCGATCTTCACGACGTGATCGCGCTCGGACGTCAACACGAGATCAGCGGGTTCGATATTGCGTTTCGTGACCTGGCGACTGCGATGCGCAGAAGTGTCGAGGCCGCGTCGCTTCATTGCCTCGACCGCCTCGGGGATCGATGGGATGTCCTCGGGGCCGAAGCCGAGCGACCGGACAATCGCTGCGCCTGCTCCGAGACGATCGTCGAGGTTGCTTTGCAGCATCGCCATCGTCATCACTGACCGGGTGCGGTTGTGTGAGCAGACCGTGAGGATCTTCAGCGGTTCGGTCATGTCAGGTCAGCGCAGCTCAGGGCGTGCGGATGTCGATGCCGAAGATCTCTTCGAAGCGTGCGTTGTAGGCCTCGTCGTCGGCGATGGTGCCAAGTTCGAGCCAGTCGGCGTCGTCGATGCGGTCGTGCAGTCCGGCCATCTCCGGGCCGGCCCAACTGACCGGATAACGGAGCACCGGTTGATCGGTCGTGATCGCACCGTGGATGACCTTGCCGACTTCAAACGGGTCGGTCGCGTTCATTCTGCCCGCTGCATAAAACTGGAACATGTGTCGGTACTGGTCGTCGTAGGCGCCCGTCGAGTTGGGTGCGTCGATGTTCTTGGCGAAGATTGCCGACTTCGTCACCCCAGGTTCGACGATCGCCACTCTGATCCCGAACGGTGCCAACTCCTGCGCCATGCCCTCACTCACTCCTTCAAGCGCCCACTTCGAGCGACACCGCGTTCGACGTCTTCCTCGACGTCGAGAACCTCGGCAACCTGATCAACAGCGACTGGGGCCGCATCGACAGCTACACGGC
>CAXMZV010000716.1:0-2470 GCA_964199985.1 Candidatus Ilumatobacter isfjordensis
TACCGCGCTGCCATCGGCCACGTCGTCAATTGGTTCGCGTTCTCCCCCGTTGTCGGCGTACTGGTCGCGGGCGAGATCTGCCATTGCGCCATCGAGATCGCGGTAGTTCTCGGTCCCCGGCGGCCGGTACCCGAGCCGCAGATCGCGTTCTTCGGCGAACTTGGCCTTGATGCTGTCGTAATACTCCTGCGGCGGTCGGTCGGCGCGTTCGGTGACATCGAAGTCCATCACGAACTTGTCCTGCTTCTCTTCGGCCATGAGCTCATCCTCGCGGGGATGTAGCGTCGCCAGCGGATCGGGGGATCCGCACACAGAGATGGGGGCCAGCGATGGGAGAGTCATGAGCGACGACCAATTGGTGTTCGAACCGCACGACAAGGTAGCGGTGATCACCGGCGCGGCCGGGGGTATCGGTCTCGGCATGGCCCGGGCATTCACCGCAGCGGGGATGGCGGTGGTGATGGCCGACATCGATGCCGATCGCATTGAGGCGGCCGCCGCCGAGCTGCGTGCAGCCGGTCACGACGCCATCGGGGTGCAGGCCGATGTGTCGAAACTCCAGGACGTCCAAACGATGGCCGACGCAGCGATGGACACGCACAAACGTGTCGACGTCCTGTGCAACAACGCGGGCGCCGCCGTGTTCGCCAAACTCTTCAACGTCACGGTCGACGATTGGGAATGGACACTCGGCGTCGACCTGTGGGGTCCGATCTATGGCACCAAGGTCTTCCAGCCGCTCATCCAACAGTCCGAGCATGGTGGCCACATCAACACCACCTCGTCGGTCTCGGGACTCATCGCAGGAGCTGCGGCGGGCCCGTACAACGTCGCCAAGAGTGGCGTTATTGCGCTGATGGCAACGCTCGAGCGCGAGTTCCGAATCGCCAAGTCACCGCACCATGCATCAGTCCTCTGTCCCGGGCCGATCAACACCGAGATCAGCCGCAACAGCGTTCGCAACCGCAAGGCGGCGAAGGGTGAAGTGGCGCCAGCCGGCGAGACGGGCAAGAAGCTGGGCAGCAAGATCGGCGACTTCTTGTCGAACGGGATGGACCCCGACGAGGTCGGCCGCATCGTGCTCGACGGCATCGTGCACGGCAAGTTCTGGATGTTCACGCACCCTCGACTCCTCAAGCTCTATCGCGAGCAGATCGAGATGATGGAACCAGACGGGCTGCTCTCCCAGGGTCGGCTCACCTGATGGCTGGGCCTCGGCCGCTCGACGGCGTCAAGGTGCTCGACCTGTCGCGAGTCTTCGCGGGCCCGATTGCCGGACGAACGCTCTCCGACCTCGGTGCCGACGTCGTGAAGGTCGAACCACCCGACGGTGACGTCACGCGATTGTGGGGACGCAAGACTGCGGGCCTCTCGACGTACTACACGCAACAGAACTGCGGCAAGCGCAACGTGTGCATCGATCTCCAAGCCGACGACGGCCCGGAGTTGGTCCTGCAACTCGTCGAGCAAGCCGACGTGCTGATCGAGAACTTCCGGCCAGGAGTAATGGCCAAGTTCGGGCTCGACTGGGACGCCGTGCACGCTCGCAATCCGGAGCTGATCATGCTGTCAATCAGCGGATTCGGCCAGGACGGGCCCGAGTCGCAACGCGCTGCGTACGCCTCGATCATCCACGCCGAGTCGGGCATCCTGCCCCACGGTGTCGGTGACGAGATGCCGCTTGACCTCGACCTGAGCGCCGCCGACGCGCTCTCCGGGATGCACGGAGTGATTGGCGTGCTCTCGGCGCTCCGGATGCGCGACGCAGGCCACGGTGGACAGCACATCGACATGGCGATGATCGATGCGATGACCTTCTCGGCCGACATCGTTGTCAATGTGCTCGACGGAGCCCGGCGGACCGAGTCGATCAACGGTGAGGTGTGGCAGACCGTCGACGGACCGAAGATGTTGACCGGCGGCCTCCGCTGGATCTGGCACCAGCTCTCGAAGACCGCAGGGCTGGTCGACCCATCGCCGGCTGATGCCGACATCACCGAGAAGATCGAGTCCCGTCGCACCATCATCACCGACCACCTGTGCGGACTGCCCGGCCGGGCGGAGGTGATCACAACGTTCGAAGCGGCCAACCTGGCCTGGGCCGACGTCCGCGACTGCGGCGAGGTGTTGGAATCTCCAACGGTGCTACATCGCGGGACTGTCGTCGAGGTCGACGATCGGGCCGGAGGCACGCGCAAGGTCGTGCGCAACCCGTATCGAATGTCGGCGACCGACTGCTCTGATATCGGGGTCGCTGCCTTCCGCGGCGAACACAATGCCGAGGTGCTCGATGAATGGCTCGGCATCGCGCCAGGCGACATCGGCGCATTGAGCGCAGACGAATGGGTGCAGGCATGAGCGACGAACGGGTGCAGCGATTGATCGACGAGTCGGATCTACGCGACCTCATCCATCGGTACGCGTTCGGCCTCGATCACGAAGACTGGGAGCTGTGGCGCACGGTGTTCGC
>CAXMZV010000717.1:0-2461 GCA_964199985.1 Candidatus Ilumatobacter isfjordensis
GGCTCAACCCAGCGCAACGCCTCGCCCAGCTATGTGCCTCGACCACTTGAGACCGCCTGATCGTGAATGTCGGTTTTCAGTGAGGCAGTCTCAACCGGTCATCGCACATTCGGAGCCGGGGAGGTGATGTGCTGGAGAGCCCATGGCTTTGGAGGCATGCATGACTTTTCGACACTTGAACGACGAAGACCGCGCCGAGATCTGGGCACTCCACGGGCAGGGCTACCTCGCCACGGAAATTCACAAGAAGACGGGACGATCGTTCACGACGGTGACAGCTCTGATCAAGCGCCACGGCGGGATCCGACCTGCCCGACCACCGAAGCCCACAGGACACCGACTCGATGACGGTGATCGCGAGGAGATCGCCCTGGGCATCGCCGCCGGCGATACGTACGTCACGATCGCAGAACGGATCGGACGTCATCACAGCACCATTTCGCGAGAGGTCGGTCGCAACGGCGGCCGACGCAGATACCGCTCCACGGCTGCGACGAAGGCGACCAGCGAACGAGCCAAGAGGCCCAAGGAGTTGAAGCTCGACAGCGGAACTGCGCTCGGCGAACTCGTCCGCTCCAAGCTCGAGACGGAGTGGTCGCCCGAGCAGATCTCAGCGTGGCTCAAGATCGAGTACCCCACCGACGACGAGATGCATATCTCTCCTGAGTCGATCTACGTAGCCGTCTACACCAGCACAGCTGGCATGGCCGCCAAGCACCTCAAATGCCTACGCCAGGGTCGCAAACGACGCCGACCGCCTCGCCGCAAGCGGCGCGGTCGCGACAAGCGCGGCCACAACCCGAACATGACCTCCATCACCGAGCGGCCCGCTGGGGCGGCCGATCGCAGCGAGGCAGGACACTGGGAAGGCGACCTCATCTTCGGCACCGGGCACCAGCGTGCGATCGGCACACTTGTTGAACGCGTGAGCCGCTACACGTTGCTGATCGACTTCATCGACGGCGTGACCGCCGACAACGTCGCAGTTCAACTCGACCGGATCTTCGCCACGCTGGATCCAGCGGTTCGCCGAACGCTCACCTGGGACCAGGGCTACGAACTCGCAGCACACGCAGCGTTCACCGAGACCTCCGGCATCCCGGTGTTCTTCTGCGATCCGCGGAGCCCTTGGCAGCGTCCGTCGAACGAGAACACCAACGGATTGCTCCGCCAGTACTTCCCGAAGAAGACCTCGATCGCTCTCGTCACCCGAGCCGACCTTGACCACGCCGAGCACAGGCTGAATACTCGACCCCGACAGACACTCAACTGGCTCAACCCAGCGCAACGCCTCGCCCAGCTATGTGCCTCGACCACTTGAGACCGCCTGATCCCCGATGACGGGTTTCTCTGATCGCTCACACACACCCGTCCTTCATCCTCCGATTCCTCAAGTGTTGGCCTCGAGGAGCAGCGCTGCCCAGGTAACGGGGCCGACCCGGCCGTCGACAACGAGGCCATGGACCCTCTGGAACTCCTTGATCCTGTTCTGTGTGGCTACGCCGTAGACACCATCGCGGTTGCCAGGAGAGTCACGGATCCCCGGTGGTATGCCCTTGACCTTGCCGAGTTCAATGAGCAGCTCTTGTAGTTCCTCTACCGCTACTCCGGTCATCCCAGGCTCGATCATCGTGCCCACCCGGGGTCGAGAGGCGTTCGGCGGGATCGGCGTATCGCGATCGGTCACCTTTGGTTGGTCGTTGAGCAGAGCGGTCCATGTCTGATTCCCGACGAGGCCGTCAACGGTGAGCTTGCGACTGGCCTGGTACGCGCGGACCTGCTTGTCGGTCCGAGGACCAAAGATGCCCTTGCCGCCACCGCCGCGTGGAAGGGGGTCGAAGCCAGCGTCTGCCAACAGCTGTTGCAGTTTGGCAACCGTTGGCCCGCGGTCTCCACGCTGCACGTTGGCCCACGTCCCGGGCCTGTCCTTGCGAGCCCGGGGCGCTCTCACTGTGGCCCAATCGATCCCAGCCAGAAGCTCATTGGGTGAGGCAACGATCTCAAAATGATGGGCGTCTTTGAACGTCGTGTAGTCGCCTCCCCAGCTGAAGATCCGGGCGCCACCTGTCGTGCGGATCGCGACGATGTCATCGATCATCTTTCGCGGCATGTCGGTGACGAGCACGTTGTCGCGCCGCAGGTGGTTCGTGTTCCAGTTGATGTCGCAGGCGATCCCGAACGAGTGCAGGCTGTGGGGCCCGCCGGCTCTCACCTCGCGGCAGTTATACCCGCCCGTGTCCCTGCTGCGGATCTTGTATCGGTGCTTCTGCATGACCTGGTCGAGTGCTCGCCAGGCTTCCGTGCTCTCGACCGCCACCGTGGCACGAGCTCCCCCATGGAACACGAACGTCGTGAGTTTCCGCTCGCACGCGGGCTGCCACATACTGCGAACTCTGCTCAGCGAACGCATCATCATCTCTCCGTTCCCAAGGCGCATCTACACCGCCGCCAAGCCAACCGT
>CAXMZV010000718.1:0-2459 GCA_964199985.1 Candidatus Ilumatobacter isfjordensis
CGCTTCGTGCTCCGCAAGGCGCTCGCTCGCGACCTGCCCGTCATCCTGGCAATCAACAAGATCGACCGGCCCGACGCCCGCACCGCCGAGGTTGTCGACGAGGTCTACGAACTCTTTTTCGATCTCGACGCTCGTGAAGACCAGGTCGAGTTCCCCATCGTGTACTGCTCGGGCCGCGAGGGCTGGGCCACCCTCGATCTCGACGAAGCTCACGCGATCGTCAAGGGCGAGCTCACCGGCAAGGACCTGACGCCGTTCGTCAACGTCCTCCTCGAGAGCATCCCGGCGCCGACCTACACCGAAGGCGCACCGCTGCAGGCGTGGGTCACCAACCTCGACTCTTCGCCGTACCTCGGACGCATGGCGCTGCTGCGCATCATGGAAGGCGAGATCAAGAAGGGTCAGTCGGTTGCCTGGTGCAAGGTCGACGGCACCATCGTTCGGGCCAAGATCTCCGAGCTGTTCCTCACCGAACACCTCGAGCGGGTTCCCGTCAACTCCGCCCGCCAGGGCGACCTTGCAGCCATCGCCGGTATCGAAGACATCTTCATCGGCGAGACGCTGGCCGACCCCGAGAACCCGATCGCGCTCCCGCTCATCACCGTCGATGAGCCTGCACTGTCGATGACCATCGGCATCAACACCTCGCCCCTCGCCGGGCGCGAAGGCAAGAAGCTCACCGCTCGCCTCGTCAAGGCTCGCCTCGACCAGGAACTCATTGGCAACGTGTCGATCCGCGTGCTGCCGACCGAGCGTCCCGATTCCTGGGAAGTTCAGGCCCGCGGCGAACTGCAGCTCGCGATCCTCGTCGAGCAGATGCGTCGCGAAGGTTTCGAACTCACGGTCGGCAAGCCGGTCGTGTTGACCAAAGAAGTCGACGGCAACGTGCACGAGCCGGTCGAGCGCGTCACCATCGATGTCCCCGACGAGTACCTCGGTGCGGTCACGCAGCTGCTCGCCACCCGCAAGGGCCGCATGCAGAACATGGGCGGATCAGGCTGGGTTCGCCTCGACTACCTCGTGCCGGCCCGTGGCCTCATCGGCTTCCGCACCCAGTTCATGACCGAGACCCGCGGCACCGGAATCATCAGCCACATCTTCGAGGGCTACGAGCCGTGGGCCGGCGAGATCCGTCCCCGGGCCCAGGGCGTGCTCGTCAGCGACCGCATCGGCCCGGTGACCAACTACGCCATGATCAACCTCCAGGATCGCTCGGCCATGATGGTCAAGGCTGGCGACGATGTCTACGAGGGCATGATCATCGGTGAAAACTCCCGCGCCGGCGACATGGACGTCAACATCTGTCGCGAGAAGAAGCAGACCAACGTGCGTGCGTCGTCGTCCGACGAGACTGTCAAGGTCACGCCGCCGAAGCTGCTCTCCCTCGAAGGTGCGCTCGAGTTCATCAGCGTCGACGAGTGCGTCGAGGTGACACCGCACAACATCCGTATCCGCAAAGTCCAACTCGACCCCACGATCCGAGCCCGTGCTGCCAAGAAGGTCAGCAACGAGCTCAAAGCCGAAGCCGAAGCCAAGGCCTGACCCGAACTTCCTCGTCCTCATCGGAACGGGATGTTGGACGGGTGACCGGGCATACTGCTGGCGTGACCGAGGTGCTCGATGGACTGACGGGGGTGCACCCGGAGTTGGCGGGCAAGATCGCTGCGCTCGATTCGCGGTTACACGAGCTCGGCAGCGTGGTGGTCGCATTCAGTGGGGGAGCGGACTCGGCGTTTCTTGCTGCGGCTTCGCAGCGTGCACTCGGTACAGACGGCACGCACTGCGTCACGGCGGTCTCGCCGTCGCTTGCTGGCGATGAGGCCGAGGACTGTCGGCTGCTCGCCGAAGAGTGGGGCCTGCGCTGGACGCCGGTCGTCACCCACGAGATGGAGCGGGCGGCATACCGACTCAACGACACCGATCGGTGCTTCCACTGCAAAGCAGAGTTGATGGATGTTGTGGCGCCGATTGCCGCGATCGCCAAAGCCACGGTCGTGCTCGGAGTGAACGTCGACGACCTCGGTGATCATCGCCCCGGCCAGCAGGCGGCGGAGCAGGCGGGTGCCCAGTTCCCGCTGGTGGATGCGGGATTCACCAAGGCGGACGTTCGAACCGCGTCACAGCACTTCGGTCTGCGGACGTGGGATAAACCAGCGGCGGCATGCCTGGCGTCGCGCATTCCCTACGGCACCGAGGTGTCGGTCGGCATCCTGAGCGGCGTCGACCGAGCCGAAGCTGCACTGCACCGGCTCGGGTTTGCCCAGGTTCGGGTGCGGCACTACGACGACACCGCACGGATCGAAGTCGAACTCGATGACCTCGCCGGCGTCGTTGCTCGGCGGAATGAGGTGGTCGAGGCCGTTCGGGCCGCGGGCTACCGCTACGTCACACTCGACCTCGAGGGCTTCCGCAGCGGCAATCTCAACGGCTGACTCGGGGCCGAAGCGTCACATCGGGCC
>CAXMZV010000719.1:0-2457 GCA_964199985.1 Candidatus Ilumatobacter isfjordensis
ACCAGCACGCTCTCGGGAGGCTCCGTTCCGGCAACGGTCGAGGTGGCCCCGAACGACTACATCGGCGACACCTCCGACCGCACCGGCTTTGCCGGTCTCGAAGCGATCGACGACGTGACGATGCTGGCCGTGCCCGACCTGATGGCGGCCTACCAGCAAGACCTGATCGACGTCGAAGGCGTCAAGGCCGTGCAGCTGGCGATGATCGCACACTGCGAATTGATGGCCAACCGGGTCGCCATCCTCGACACCATCCCGGGTCTCAATGCCCAGCAGGTCAAAGAGTGGCGCAACCAGATCACGGGCTACGACTCGAACTACGCCGCCATGTACTGGCCCTGGGTCAAGGTCTTGGATCCGATCCAAGGCAAAGGTGTCTTCGTCCCGCCGAGCGGCGCCATGGCCGGCATCTGGGCTCGCAACGATGACACCCGCGGGGTGCACAAAGCACCGGCGAACGAGGTCGTCCGCGGCGCCCTGTCGCTCGAGTTGCAGATCACCAAAGGCGAGCACGACCAGCTCAACCCCGATGGCGTCAACTGCATCCGCTCATTCCCGGGCCAAGGCATTCGCGTGTGGGGTGCTCGCACCCTGTCGAGCGATCCCGAGTGGCGCTACGTCAACCTTCGCCGCCTGTTCAACTTCGTCGAGGCGTCGATCCTCGGGGGGACCAACTGGGTCGTGTTCGAACCCAACGACCCGAAGCTGTGGGACGCGGTCACCCGCACGATCACCATGTTCCTCCGCCGAGTGCATCGCGACGGTGCCCTCTTCGGCCGCACGCAGGCCGAAGCGTTCTACGTCAAGTGCGACGAGGAGAACAATCCGCCCGAGAACCGCGACGCCGGAATTCTCACCTGCGAGATCGGCATCGCCCCGGTGAAGCCGGCCGAGTTCGTCGTGTTCCGCATCAGCCAGTTCAACGGTGGCGCCGGACTCGAAGAGTGACCGTTCAGTTGGGGTCTGACCACGACTGACCCCAACCACAACCGCACCGAAGCCAGACAAACAATTAGTCAACAACCAGCACAGACAGGACAACATCATGGCCAACGCTCAAGCCCTCGCCGCCAGCAACTTCGCCCTCAGCGCGGACGGTGTCGCGATTGCAAGTTTCTCCGAGATCTCCGGCATCACGACCGAAGTCGGCGTGATCGAACACCGCGAATCGGGTGACGACGGAGTTCGCATCATCAAATGCAAGGGCGAGTCGAAGCCCAACGAGCTCAAGTTCAAAGCAGCGCTCACCACCGACCGCCACATGGAGGGTTGGTTGGAGGCCGTCGAAGCCGGACAGATGGAGGCGGCTCGCAAGAGCTGTTCCCTCGTCATGTACGACTCGACCAACACCCCCGTCGCCCGCTACTACCTCGAGAACGCGTGGCCCACCAAGTGCGTGATCAGCCCGCTGCGTGCGGGCGGCAACGACGTCATGCAGCAGGAGTGGACGCTCACGTTCGAGTCGATTCAGCGAGTTCTGTGATGAGCGCGACGTTTGCCAACGCGCCAGCACCGCCTGCGCACGTCGCCTCCTCCGGCAGCGGATCCGGGAACCCACTCCAAACCGAGTTCGACTTCGTCCTCCCCCGCGGATACCTCGACGGCAACGGCGCGTTGCACCGCGAGGGCACGATGCGCATCGCTCGGGCACGCGACGAGATCTATCCACAGTCCGACCAACGGGTGCGCAACAACCCGTCGTACCTCACGGTGATCCTGCTGACGCAGACGATGACGAAGCTGGGCACGCTGCCCGAGGTCGACACGTTCGTGGTCGAAGCGCTGTTCGCATCCGACCTGGCCTTCCTCCAAGACCTCTACCGACGTATCAATCAGGAAGGTCACAGCCACGCCGCAGTGAGCTGCCCCAACTGCAACACGGAGTTCACGGTGGACATCGCCGGCGATGTCTCGGGGGAATCGTGACGTACGCGCCCGACCGTCTCTTCGAGGAGGTCGCGTACGTCGCCTACTACCTGCATTGGTCCTTCGAGTCGATCCTCGATCTCGAACACCCGGTGCGCGCACGGCTGATCGACGAGATCGGCAAGATCAACGAGCTCGTGAGCGAGTGAGCAATGCGCTGGCCCTTTCCACGCCGCGGACACCGGCCGATCACCGACCGGTTGGATACCGAGACCATTCAGCGTGCCCGTCCGTCGACGCCACAGGCGACTCGCGACGCAGCACCACCTCGTGGCGCGGCGCGAACCGACTGGGCCAAGCTTGCTCCGATCACCGCACCGACAACAGCACCGGTCACCTTCGACAGCATCGGATTCGGCCAGAACGTGTCGGGGGCTCGTTCGCTCACACCGCCGCCATCGAGACGGCACCGATCCGAGGCGCCGATCGGCCTCCTCGTCGACATCGCCATCGTCGATCAACAGACCGCAGATCAACACGCAGATCGGACTCCTGAGGTCTCGGCAGCACCGTCGGAGATTCCTCCCGCTG
>CAXMZV010000720.1:0-2449 GCA_964199985.1 Candidatus Ilumatobacter isfjordensis
GGAGGGCAACCGGTCTCGCTCGAGAATCTGCGCGGCGTTCGCGAGGTCTGCGATCGGCACGGCGTCCCGTTCTACCTCGATGCATGCCGATTCGCCGAGAACGCGTGGTTCATCCGCGAGCGAGAGGACGGACAGGGCGATCGCGACGTCGCTGACATCGTGCGCGAAATCGCCTCTCTGGCCGACGGCATGACGATGAGCGCCAGTTGTGGTCGTCGGAAGTCTCTGCTCACGGCGCTTCAGATGGGCCGCGCTGGCATCGGTTGCGGCGAGTCCATCGACAGCGGCGACTGATGTTGCGTACGGCTGGGGCGTGTGGGCCGGCATGGTCCGCCATCGCACGATCGCCCCGCTCCTCCCCCGCTGGCGCCCCTGGCCCACCCGGCAATGAGCCTCAGTCGTGCGGACTGCGGGACAAACTCATCGCCACCGGTGAGAAGTCGCCACACCTGTCGCGGGAACATCTCACCCGAGGGGCGGCGGAGATCGACCGGATCGAGGGATTACCGTCGGGTCGGTGACGATTCGATTGACGATCCGGACAGCGGTGTGGCGCAGCCATGTTGCTCGAGTCGCCAACGCTGTCGACGAGGCCGGCGGCGGATTGGTCCCCGTGGTCAAGGGCAACGGCTACGGCTTCGGTCGCGACTGGCTGGCCACGGTCGCGGCTGATTTCTGCGACACCGTCGCCGTCGGCACCGTGCACGAACTCGACGGCCTCCCCAATCAACTCACGGCCGTCGTCTTGACGCCCACGATGTCCCGACCGGAGACACCCGCATCGGCCTCGTCAGGTCCCGTGTTGACCGTCGGGAGCCAGGCACACATCGACGTCCTGGCAGGATGGGGCGGTCGAGTGATCGTCAAGCTCGTCAGTCCCATGCGCCGATTCGGCGGACACAACGACCTGGTTGGCCTCGCCGAACGTGCAGGACTTGACGTCGTCGGCGTCAGCATTCATCCACCGCTCGCAGGGTCGGCCGACGAGCATGCAGCAGCGATCACGGACCGGCTGGACGACATCGACACCTCGATCCCGGTCTGGGTCAGCCATCTCGATCCTGATCAGTACCGCGCACTGCCCGACACCCACCGGTTCCGCTTGCGACTGGGAACGCTGCTGTGGCACGGCGACAAGTCCGCACTGCACCTCGATGCCGACGTGCTCGACGTCCGTCCGGTCACCGCCGGCGACACCGCCGGATACCGCCTCGGATCAATCGCTGCTGACGGGCACCTCGTGATGATCGGCGCCGGCACCGCCAACGGCGTAGCGATGATCGACGAGGGCGATCGCGGCAGCCTCAGCCCGTTCCACTTCGAACGGACCCGGCTGGCGCTGCACGAACCTCCGCACATGCATACATCGATGGCGTTCGTCCCGATGGGCGACCCGCTCCCATCAGTCGGTGACCACGTCGATGTGCAACGCCCATTGCACATGACGGCGGTCGACGAGTACCGATGGCTCTGAACACGAGCACGCTGACCTCCCCGGCAGCTGGGTCGACGCGTCGCCAGCCCGGCCCCGACGTCGTTCGGGCAGTGGCGCTCATCGGGGTGGTCGTCATGAACTACCACGGCTACCTGATCATCCGCGGCACCGTGCCAGGCAACGGATGGGCCGATGATCTGTTCAACCCGTGGACTGGTCCGCTCTCGACGCGCTTCGCCGCAACGTTCGTGCTGGTGGCAGGCGTCGGTGTCACACTGCTCACGCGACGATCGATCGGCGATGCAGACCGAGTGACCGAGATGCGGTGGCGGCTCGTTCGACGCGGTGCGATTCTGTACGTCGGCGGGTTGTTCCTCGACACGATCTGGGCCGGATCGATCATCCCGTTCTACGGCGCCATGTTCGTCATCGCTGCCGCGCTGTTCACCATGCGGTCCCGATGGATTCTCGTCATCGGCGCTGGCGCCGTTGCCGCTGGCGCGCTCTTCAGCACCTGGCGTTTCTGGCAGCGAGAAGCAGGCGAGAGCACCGCATGGCTCTTCTCCCCGTCAGAGGATTCTCCGCAGGGCTACGTCTTCAACGTCTTCGTCAACGGTACACATCCGTTGTTTCCATGGCTCGGCTTCTTCTGCGCCGGCATTCTGCTCGGACGCATGCAGGGCAGGCCCGGGTGGCGAGCAACCGTTGGTAGCACCGGCTTGATGCTTTTCGCCGGCGCCGTCATCTTGCGTGACGGCGCCGACAGCACCTTCACGTCGCTGGTGCTGTCAACCGAGCCGACAAGCCGAGGTGCGGTCTACTTCGCCAGCGCGCTCGGAACGGCCTTGATGGCCTACGTCATCATCGACGTGGTCGCCGAACGATTCCCGACGGCGACCGATCCGTTGCGCCGCGCTGGTCAGATGTCGCTCACGCTGTACTTGCTCCACATCGTGGTTTTCAACTTCGCCGTCGACTGGATGGGCTGGGTCGTCCCGACCGACCTCTCGACCT
>CAXMZV010000721.1:0-2434 GCA_964199985.1 Candidatus Ilumatobacter isfjordensis
TAGACGCCGAGCGACACGCCGTTCTCGACAAGCGCCCACGATCCGTCCGTCCCTGGGAGCGAGAAGATCAGTAGCGGTTCGTCGCCCTCGTCGCCGCCGACGTCGCTTGCCGGGACGGTCACCTCCTGCTTCGGGATCAACGTAGGCGGGTAGGCGAAAACGTCAATACTCGTCTTGAGTGACGTGCTCACCGCAACGACGAACGGGAAGATGACGATGACCCCGACGAGCACCAGCATGACGTAGGTGGCGATGCGAACCCCCACCGCACGCGGGCCTCGACGACGAACGCTCATGACCCCACCGACTCGCTACGTTGGCGACGGAACTGCCCGAATGTCAACCCGAAGATCAAGACGAACAGAATCCAGGCGAGGGCTGAGGCATAGCCGGTGCTGTTGTTCACGAACGCTTCCTCGTACAGCGTGAGCACCGGCGTGGTCGTAGCGTTGTCCGGTCCACCGGGCGTCGGTCTGGACAGCACCCACACGATATCGAACAGTTGGAGTGCCATGATGCTGGTCAGGCTGACGACGTAGAACGTCGTGTTTCGAAGCTGCGGCACGGTGATCCGCCGGAACGTCTTCCAGGTCGAGGCACCGTCGATCTCGGCTGCCTCGTACAACTGTTGGCCGATTCCCTGGTGCCCGGCGAGGTAGAGCACCGTGTTGAACCCGAAGTTCATCCAGCCGAACACCACCACGATTGCCAACAACGCTGTACTCCGATCGGACAACCATGCCTGACCGTCCGCAGGTGCGTCGAAGAACGGCACGATCTCGCCGGTTCGCAAGATGATGTAGTTGATCCATCCGACAGTGCTCTGGAACAGCTGACCCCAGACGATCGACACGCCGATCACTCCGGCCACGGAGGGGATGAAGTAGATCGTTCGGAAGACCTTCATCGCGGGCAGCTTCGACGCGAGCACCGTCGACAGGCCGAGGGCCGGGAGCACCGAGAGCGGAACGGCGAGCACCAGGAAGATGAAGATGTTGCGCAACGAGAGCCAGAACTCGATGTCTCGCGCCCCGACCACCCAGTTCTGCCCGAACCAGTCGAAGTGGGCCAGTACCTGATATCCGTCTTTGAGGACTTCGGTCCCGGCACCGGACCCGGAGGCCGACGCGAAATCCAGCGACAATGCGAAGATGTAGTTGTCGAGGAAGATGAAGTCTTTCGTCGTGTTCGTCGTCGACCAGTCGAAGAACGACACGAAGAATGAGAACGCGAGCGGACCGGCGAAGAAGAACAGGAACCCGATGATGTTCGGCGACAAGAACGCCAACCCGGACAGCGTCTGAGTCTCTCCGTAGGTCGTCCCGAAATGGGCCGCCACGCGCGGGTTCCACATGTGAGCAACGGCAAGCGCGCAACCGATCGCGACGAAGAGGGTCGCGAGAGTGAGCGGTGAGGTCAACCCGTTGCCGATCGCCGCGAACATGCCGCTCGGGTCGGCCTTGATGACAAACCAGATCCCGCCGACGACCGCCAGCACACGCCCGGCGTGACGCAACCAGATGGCGGGCGACGACCGATGCGGCGCCCGCTCGATCATCGTGCGGGCGAAGGCGATCCAGAGCACGCCGACCAGCACGACCGTGAACGGGATGAACGCCTTGTTCAGACCCTCGCCGAACGCACCGATACCGAGGAAGAAACCGAACTGATGGAGCGCCGTCGACATCGCGACGACAAAGATCAGATAGTTGGTGATCAACGAGACCGTTCGGGCCCGACGCCAGACGTGGCGGATGCCGACCGCGGCGTAGGCATGCCCGATGATTGCGAGACCGTTGATGACGAGCAACAGCAGCTTGATCGCTCCGGGCAAGCTCTCGTCGCCCGACGGGTTGAGCGTCGCGAACAGGGCCAGCACCGACGCCAGCCCCGCGACCACGTGCCAGATGACAACCATCCGTTGTCCAGTTGCGAGGGGGACGCGGTATTCAAACCGGGCGAGACGACCGACGCGCCATGGTTCCAGGCGCTCGTCCGGTGCGGCGGCGACCTGTTGGTCGGTGGCGAGTTCATCGATGTCGGGCGCAGTGGCCATGTCGTGTCCTCGAGTCGAGCAATCGGAAGATCAACGGGTCGGGTCGGTTGCGTGTCCGCAACCGACCCGGCCGGTTCAGGGCGGTCTGATCAGACCGTTGTCAGTCGAACGCTCCGGCGACTTCGGAGCAGATGTTCGCCTGGAAGTCCTCCAGGGTCCGTTCCCCGTTGAACAGCGAGGTGACGGCATCGCCCATCGCCTCGTCGTACGCCGGCCATGAGCCGGCCCACAGCGGGCCCTCTGCGGTCGGCGAGTCGGTCAGACCGTCGATGAAGGCCTGGTTGTTCTCCGGCGGGGTGAACCCGAGGAACGCGTCGATCGCTTCGGCACTCTGGCGGCTCGGAATGTTGGCTCCGAGTTCGCTGATCGCACCTTGGG